>JALGTD010000258.1 GCA_029821515.1 Candidatus Zipacnadia bacterium
AGTCGCGCCAATGCGTATGCTTATGAAGATGAATATGACCGGGCGATTGAGGACTACACCAAGGCCCTCGAAATCAAGCCCCAATACGGTGAAGCCTACTGCGGGCGCGGGAACGTGCATGCTTCCGAAGGCGAATATGACCGGGCGATTGAGGACTACGCCAAGGCCCTGCAAATCAATCCACAGTATGCTGAAGCCTACTGCTGGCGCGGCCGTGCTTATTTCGAGCAAGAGAAATGGGCGGAGGCGCGCAGCGACTTGGAGAAGGCCGTGGAGTTGGACCCCAAGGGGTGGGCAGGGGAGTACGCCCAGACTGGTCTGGACCGGCTGACGCAGGAGGGCCATTAGACGAAGAGCTTGATACTTGCATTCTTAGGGACTGGTTAAGCACTTAGCTAAGGAGGACTAAAATGCCCCAAGTAATACCGATGGAGGGGAATCAGGCGGTGGCGGAGGCGATGCGGCAGATTAATCCCGACGTCGTCGCCGCTTACCCCATCACCCCCTCTACTGAAGTCGTCCAGACCTTCGCCCAGTTCGTCGCCGACGGCGAGGTGGATACCAACTTCGTGGTGGTGGAGAGCGAGCACTCGGCGATGAGTGCCTGCACCTCGGCGGCCGCCGCCGGTGGACGGGTGATGAACGTCACCTCCTCCGCCGGCCTGGCGCTGATGTGGGAGATTCTCTACATCACCGCCTCGCTGCGCATGCCGGTGATCCTGACGGTGGTCAACCGCGCGCTGTCGGGGAATATCAATATCCACTGCGACCATTCCGACACCATGGGCGCGCGCGACGCCGGCTGGATTCAGATCTATGCCGAGAATGTCCAGGAGGCCTACGATAACCTCATCCAGGCGGTGGCTATCGGCGAGCAGATGGACGTGCGCCTGCCGGTGATGTCGTGCCTGGACGGCTTCCTGGTCAGCCACTCCTACGAGCTGCTCCAGGTAGAAGACGACGAGGCGGTCAGGGATTTTGTGGGGCCGTATGAGCCGCGCTATCCGCTGCTGGACGTGGCTAATCCCCTTACTATGGGGCCGCTGGATTTGTATGACTTCTACTTCGAGCACAAGCGCGACCAGTGGGCTGCCTATGAGCCGGCCAAGCAGGCGATAATCGAGGTGGGCCAGCGTTTCGGCGAGGCTTTCGGCCGCAGCTATGGCCTGTTTGAGGAGTACCAACTGGAGGATGCCGAAATTGCTATCGTCGCTATGAGTTCGATGGCGGGCACTGCCAAGGATGCTGTAGACACGCTACGCGCGGAAGGTGTCAAGGCCGGGCTGCTGAAGCTGCGGGTATTTCGGCCCTTCCCGGCTGAAGAACTGGTGGCGGCGCTTTCCGGGCTGCAGGCAGTCGCTATCTGCGACCGGGCGGCTTCCTTTGGGGGAGCGGGCGGGCCGCTGTACGCCGAAATCACCTCGGCGCTGTACGTCGCTGGGGCCAGCGTGCCGGCGGTCAACTACATCTACGGCCTGGGTGGTCGGCAGATTGCACCTGACGAGATCATCAGTATCTACCGTGACCTGGAGCGGGTTGCGGCAGAGGGCCAGCCGGACCAGCCACTGCAGTTCATCGGTGTGCGTTCGTTCGACAAAGAAGAACATGCGGATAAGTACGCGTTTTAACAGGAGGACCTATCAATGGCACGATTGCAAGAGTTAACTGAACGACCAACCCGCCTGACCGGTGGTCACCGGCTATGCCCGGGCTGCGGGGAGCCGATTGTGGTGCGGCAGGTGCTGATGAGCACCCCCGACCCGGTCATTGCCGCTTCCTGCACCGGCTGTCTGGAGGTCTCTACCACCATCTTCCCGTACACGGCCTGGGACATTCCCTGGATACATATCGCCTTCGAGAATGCCGCAGCGACCATCGCTGGTATTGAGGCGATGTACAAAGCGCTGAAGACCAAGGCAGAAAAGGGTCAGCCGCTGCCGGACTACATTGACCCGGACGCCGACTACAAATTCGTGGCGTTTGCCGGCGACGGCGGGACCTATGACATCGGCATTCAATCTCTCTCCGGGGCGGTTGAGCGCGGCCATAACTTTTTGTATGTCTGCCTGAACAACGAGGCTTACATGAACACGGGCATCCAGCGCTCCTCAGCGACACCGATGGGCGCCAATACCACCACCAGCCCGGCCGGGAGCGTCCTGCCCGGCAAGACTATGCACCGCAAGGACCTGACCGCAATTATGGCTGCCCACGATATTCCGTATGCGGCGCAGAGCATTCCCGGGCGTTGGCGGGACCTGACCGCCAAGGCCGCCCGCGGCTTTGAGGTGGAGGGCCCAGCCTTCATCAATGTGCTTACCCCCTGTCCACTGGGCTGGCGCTGTGAGCCAGCGATGACCCCGGAGATCTCGCAATTGGCCGTTGACACGTGCATGTGGCCGCTCTACGAAGTTGATCACGGCGAATGGAAGCTCAACTATAAACCTAAAGAGAAGAAGCCGATTGAGGAGTATCTCGAGCCACAGGGCCGCTTCCGCCATCTGTTCCGCGACGAGAAAGGCGAAGAGGTCCGTCAGCAGATGCAGGAATATGTGGACTATAAGTGGGAGCAGCTTCTGCAGCCCTGCGGCGAGGCATAGCAAATATAGACTGTACACCAATCCGACTTATGGTCTTTGCCTCCGCGACCTGGGAAGTGTGCGGGGTTACCCGTAGTAGCAGCAAAGAAGACAACATG
>JALGTD010000024.1 GCA_029821515.1 Candidatus Zipacnadia bacterium
ATTGCAGCAAAGAACTTCAACATCTATATCGCTGCATATCCCGACCAGAGAAGCTACCCACTGCTGATTGCGCTGGCGCTCGTCGGCGTCACCTGCGGTTACATCAACGTATGCAGCCAGGCTGGAGATCTCCAGACCAGCGTTGCGGACAATAACGGGGAGGTCTTTGGCGCGCGCCGCATCGAAGTGGGCACAATCCGGCGTTGCCCAGATCTCCAGGCAGTCAAAGCCGGCTTGTGCCGCGAAGCCCACTACCGTTTCAATATCATCACCATTAAATGGAACCGTCAGCATTCCTACTTGCATCTTGATAGCCTCTTTTCTACTGTTGAATTGACTGCTCATGAATAGCCGCCAGCCACAGGCGTACAATCTGCTCGGCAGTAGTTTTCAGCATTTGGCGTGCCGTTTGCGGACACATTGCCTCGGACAAGCTCATCGGCTGCTGCAGGCAGGAAAACAGCGCGGCAAAGCCGTAATTGTTGAGCTGCCTGGCGTCTGAGGCGATGCTGCATCCAATAGCGACCACCGGTATGCCCAACTGCTGGCCGACACGCAGCGCTCCAATTGGCGCCTTGCCAAAGGCTGTCTGGCTGTCTATCTTACCCTCACCGGTAATGATCAGGTCGGCGCCAGCCGTTTTTTCGGCCAGCTTCACCACATCCAATACAATGTCTACGCCTGGCTGCAGTTGTGCGTCGCAGAACGCCAGCAGGCCAGCTCCCAGGCCACCGGCAGCGCCGGCTCCCGGTACCTCGGCGACTGACTTTCCCAGATCCCGCTTCAGTAGCTCGGCAAAGTGAGCCAGCTCAAGCTCGCTAATATCGATTGTAGCAACCTCATCGAGCCTGCCTCCGCTGACGCGTGTTATCTCTCGCCCCTGGCTGTCGAGCATTCGTGCGCCCAGTGCCTGCGCCATCCCCGCGCCACCGTCGGTAGTGGCGCTGCCTCCGATCCCCACGACCAGCCGACGGCAGCCCGCGTCCAGCGCCGCCGCGATGAGCTGGCCGGTGCCGTAAGTAGTGGTGCGGGTGGGGTCATGCTCGTCCTCTGGTATTAGAGGCAGCCCGGAGGCGGCCGCCATCTCGATGACGGCTGTCTCTTCGTCACCTAATATCCCGAACTGGGCCTCTACAGGCTCTCCCAGTGGCCCCTCGACCACTGCACTGACGAAGCGTCCCCCGGTGGCATGCCCCAGCGCATCAACGGTGCCTTCGCCGCCATCGGCCAGGGGCACCTTTTCGCAAGTGATATCAGGATCAGCAGCACAGATACCCGCCTGAATCGCCTCGGATACCTGTGTCGCCGACAGACAGCCTTTGAATGAATCGGGAGCAATTACGATCTTCACAGTATTCTCGTTGACCGACTGGCTAGAGCTGTGCCCACATCCGTCGCCAGGTCCGCTTGTTATCGGCGACAATCAGGTCAGGATCCTCATCGCCCACTGGCTTGACCTCGATACTTAGAATCGGCTTTTTGGTGGGCACATTGCTCTGGAAGTACCCCGCATAGATAAGGTCCTCTACATACTGCTTTAGCTCGGGGACATCCGTCTCGCTGCCCGGATAGCCGAAATGTGGATGCTGGTCGCCGTAGGCCGGGTCGCTCTTGTCAGCCATCATACAGTTGCCGCAATGGGTGTGGATGACATAGTCCCCGATTTGGCTCAGACACTCGCTGGGAGTCTCCCCGAGCAAGGGTAGGTGAGACAGGTCAGGAGTCAAGCCGAAATTCTCGACCTGCTCGCGGACGCGCTGGGCCAGTTGTGCAGCGCGGTCGCTGGGCCCAATCAGGCAGGCCTTGTCAATATTATAGTCAAACGGTTCCAGTGAAATCCAGCAGACGTAATCAGTAGCCTTATTCTCAGCGTATTTGCATAACTCCACGCAAGAGTCAACCAGCAGGTCCATTTGGTGAGCACGGTCGGTCTCTGCTGGATCTTTACCGCTGAGCACTGCGGTGATTTTGGCATCCAGCTCATAAGCCGCGTCTATTGATTTCTTGACCTCGTCTACTGCGGCCTGCCGACCAGCTTCATCAGGATCGTTGAGGCTAAGCTTGCCGCCCAAAAGGTTTGGTTGTGCGGCCATCCCGTAGCTGATCCCGCTCTGCTCGGCAATCGCGCGTAGCTCCTCGTGAACACCCGGCTCATCCACGCGCTTGATCTCCAGTACATCCCAGAAGTCATCCTGGGCCAACTTGCGTACGGTTTCTTGCACGGCCGGTGGCTCGGTCGCGTTGGGGTAGGCCATAAAGTGGATCAGGCCCACGTCCATAAGTTGTCGCCATGATTCGACCATTGTCACTATCCTCCTCAAAGATAGGTAATGTGTTGGGACTGGCTATGTAGCTCCAAATCACTCGCCTGTGCGAGCGTTACAGACCCAGTAGCTGTTCTGCGTTCTTCCAGGCTATCTTTTCGTAGACTTCACGGGCAATATGCCTATTATTGACTGTATCGTTGAGAAAGCTCACAAGCTTCTTATGATACTCATTGTTGGGCGCACAGATGTCAGTACCGAAGTAGAGCCGATCCTGGAACTCAGTCATAAACGCGTGGCTGAATCGCGGATCACGGGTGATGGCGTTCAGGCCACTGCCTGCCGACAGATCGCCGTGAAGGTTAGGGTATTCACGCATCAGGCGCACCACTGCCCCGCCCGGTGCTACTTTTCCCTGTGGGTAGCCGTTGCGCTCTTCTTCCTTCAGATCGCCGCTGATCTCGGCCCAAAAGGGCTGGGAGTGTCCCAGAAAGGTGAGTTCGGGAAACTTCTGCAGCGCTCCTTCCAGCAGCGGCAGCCCCAGATTATCAACAATGCCGTAGCTGAAGTTCTGTCGCGGCGATATGTGGAAGATCAGCGGTAATCTGCAGGCCTGCGCGTGCTTGAACAGGTTTTCCATCAGTGGGTCGTTAAAGGGCAGGTTCGTTGTCACTTCACCGATGCCCTTGCAGCCTTGCTCCATATAGTACTTCATCAGATGACCCAGATCTGCCTCGGGTGAATTGCCCAACTGGCGTGGATCAAGGTTCATAAAGGGAACAAAGAAGTCAGGGTGCTTTTCGACCACCGCCAGGATTTCTTCGACTGTTATGGTAGCAGCACCCCTTTGCGCACGCCGTGAGGCTCCAGCATTGCCCTCAGCTCTTCAGGCGTGGCAAAGCGGCTGCCATTGGCGCGTGGTGGCCCCTGAAAGATCCGAGTGTGCAGGTGAATATCAATGAACATTTCGCTCTCCCTGTTTGTAGCGGTCAAAATCCCATATCCTTGGCCATTGCGCCACTGGCCTTAACCCAGGCGTGAGTGGGATCGTCCAGCGGAGCCATTCTCCGGTCGGTCACGCCGGCCATCATCCACAGGTAGTAAAGCTGGTAGCCGGGCGCCGCCACTACTGGATGATAGCCGTGGGGTATGATAACAGTGTCTGTATTCCGCACTGTGTAGGTCTCGTCCAGACTCAGGTCATCACTGTAGATACACTGGATACCGAAGCCCTGGGGCGGATTCATCCGGAAATGGTAAAGCTCCTGCATATTGATCTGAAAGGGATAGTCATCTTCCTCGTGCTTGTGGGGCGGATAGCTGGACCAGTTGCCCGGCGGGTTGAACGTCTCGCCGACCAGCAAGCGCTGCGCCTGGGGCACATTGGCGCCGATGATATTGTGCACATCCCGTCGCCAATTCCAGTTACCGGCGTGATTGACCTCCACCTCATCGGGTCTGATTATTTTGGGCGCCCCTGAACTGTCTGATGGCGTCGAACAAACCGCCAACTCGCAGCGGCTGTCAGCTTGAACGCTCCAGGCTGTGCCCGGAGGCAGGTAGGCGCCGGTGGCTTTACCGGCAAAGACTGAGGTCCGTCCCCCCAGTTCTTTGTGCTGCTCGCCACCGATTTCCAGCGATAGCAGGCCATTGAGTATGACCAGGGCGCACTCCTCGTTTTCCGTATTGGCACGGTAACTATCCCCCGTGGCCAGCTTGAGGATAGAAAAGCTCAGCAGGTCAAGTGGACCCTGGCCGGCGGCGTATACCACATTCTCGCCGTTACTCAGTTGCTGTGAGATCAAGTAGTCAGACATATGCTTCCTCCTTTGTCTGGGAAGTGGTTGCATACTTCGTTGCCAACAGGACTATTCCTTCTCAGCCTCGCTGGAAGTGACACATAACTTTGGAGGTGAGAGCGGTATCTGCCGAGAATTTGCCGTACTGATGGGCCAATCCATAGATACCGGGACTTAGTTGATATGCGAGGAGGACCTGTGATGAAACGTTCGCAGATTAACCGGATAATTGATGAGAGCCTGGAGTTTTGCCAGCGGATGAACTTCCACCTGCCCCCGTTTGCTACTTGGAGTCCTGAAGAGTGGGCGAGTAAAGGGCACGAATATGACGAGATCCGTGATAATATGCTGGGTTGGGATGTAATCGACTTCAATCTGGGCAAGTTCGAGGAAATAGGCTGTGTGCTCTTCACCATTCGCAATGGCAACGAGCAGTTAGACCAGTATGAGAAACCCTATTGCGAGAAGTTGCTGATCATCGGTGAGAATCAGGTCACGCCCTATCATTTCCACTTCGCCAAGATGGAAGATATTATCAATCGGGGTGGTGGGGATTTGATGGTGCAAGTATACAATGCCGACGGAAATGAACAACTGGCTGACGCGCTGGTTGAGGTCAACACTGACGGGCACGTCTATACGGTCGAGGCCGGGACGATCATTCGTCTGGCCCCGGGGGAAAGCATCACCCTGCCGTCTTATCAATATCACAAGTTCTGGGCCGAAGGCGGTACAGTGCTGTGCGGCGAGGTTTCAATGGTCAATGATGATACGGTTGACAACCGTTTCCTGGAAGAGCTGGAGCGCTATCCCGCCCTCGAAGAAGACGAGCCAGCTCGCTATCTGTTGTGCAACGAGTACCCGCCTGCCCCCGAATAGCTGTATTGCTGCATCTTAGGCCATCGGGGATGTGCTGGGGTGGGGATGGCGTGGGCTTGCTTGTCTGCGGTCAGCTATAGTATAATTACGAGTGATTATGGGCCGCAGAGCGCGTCGCACAACGGCCTCCGCGCGCATTGCGCGGTGGTTTAAATATCTTAATGTAGTGCTCTTGCTGATGGCGACAGTCTTCATTTGTGGATGGGCTGGTGGGTTGGTTGGGCTGCGCCAGGCTTTCCGGGGGCAACACCGTCTGGTAGACTACCGGCCCCGCCTGACCACAAAGATCTACTCCACCGAAACCCATCCCGACAAGCCTGCTACCCACACTGTCATCGGGGAGATCTACAAAGAGAATCGGGCCCTGGTTCCTCTCCGAGAAATACCCGGCTATATGCAGCAGGCCACCGTGGCGGTCGAGGATCACAGGTTCTGGCTGCATCGGGGCATCAGCCCCCGCGATATGCTGCGGGCGGCGTGGGTGAATGTCGTCGGCGGCGGCGTCAGACAGGGTGCCAGCACCATAACTCAACAATTGGTCCGCAACATCTGGCTTACCCACGAGCGGACCTGGGACCGCAAGTTCAAGGAGATCCTGCTGGCTATTGAAGTGGAGCGGCGCTTCTCCAAGCAGGAAATCCTGGAGATGTACCTCAATGAGGTTTATTACGGCCATAGCGCCTACGGGATCGGCACGGCAGCGGCGATCTTCTTTGGCAAGCGGCCTGATGAGCTAACTCTCGGTGAGGCGACGCTGCTGGCGGGACTGCCCAAAGCGCCGACCTATTATTCGCCGTTCAACCATCCCCAGCGAGCCAAGCGGCGCCGCCAGGAAGTGGTGGCTGCTATGCAGCGCGAGGGGTACATCCAGGCCGGGCAGGCGAAGATAGCCACCCAGGAGCAGATCCAAAGCCGCTTGCAGCCCGAGCCGAAAGCAACCGGTATAGCTGTCTTTGGTGCGCCTCATTTCACTCACCTGGTGATTCGCTTGCTGTGCGATCAGTATGGAGTGGACACGGTTTACGAAAGCGGCTGGCGGGTCTATACGACACTGGATATCCGCTTGCAGAAGATTGCTAAAGACGAGCTGGAGAAGAAAGTTAATGAACTCCGCGACCAGGGCCGCATCAAGGGCAACCTGGTTGGGCAAGGGGCGTTGGCCTGTGTGGATGTCCACACCGGCGGGGTACTGGCCATGGTTGGTGGGGTTGGCCCGTATGAAAGAATTCAGTATAATCGCGCTCATCCCGGTCCGCCGCGGTACGGACGCCAGCCCGGTTCGTCTTTCAAGCCGTATGTGTGGGCTACAGCTCTGGAATCGGGCTACAGCCCCAACTCCAAGTTCAGCGCTGATCCGATAGTAATCCGACTGGATACGGGCGAATACTGGCGACCCAAGAACTATTCGGCTAGCCAGGAAGGCGCCTATACGCTGCGCCGAGCACTGGCTCAGTCGGTAAACCTGGTGTCGGTGCGGCTGTTGCAAAAAGTTGGAGTTAACAAGGTCGTTAATTATGCGGCGCGGGTGCTGAACATACCCCGCGAGCGACTCGACCCATATCCTGCTTTGGCCTTGGGTGTCTCGAATCTGTCGCCTTTGGAACAAGCCTCCGGATATTGCTGCTTTGCCAGTGGTGGTCTGCGCGCTAAGCGCCGTTTTTGGAGCCGCATTGAGAATTATCTGGGCGAGGTTATCGTGGATAATCCACCCCGGTTGACCCGGGTACTACGCCCGGAGACCGCCATAAGTATGACTAGTATGCTGCGGACGGTAGTCACTTCCGGGACTGGCCGCCAGGCTCAGGTGCCCGGCGTTGAGGAAGCTGGTAAAACGGGCACAACTCAGGACGGACGTGATGCGTGGTGGGTTGGCTTTACGCCTGATCTGTGCACGGCGGTCTGGATTGGCAACGACGACAATAAGCCAATGCGTCGCTCCAGCGGCGGCTACTTCTGTGCACCAGTGTGGCGGGAATTTGTGAAACGAGCGGTAGGTGTGCTAGGCAGTCAGGGTCAATTCCCGGAGGGTCGGGGTGTGGTCGCCACCAGGCCAGATGAAGCTGAAGAGGAGGAAGAGGAGGGCATGGTGGTAACCATTTGTACGCAGACGGGCCAGCGCGCTACTAAGTACTGCTCGCAGACAGTGGATAAGCTGTTCGCTCCCGGCGAACAGATCCCTGGCTATTGCACCAAACATCGGGCTCCGCGGGCAGCCAGCACCAGCAGCACCTCACCGGAGGGTGGTCAGAGCCACGAACCGCGCACCGTGACGGTGACGATCTGTCAGGATTCGGGAAAGCTGGCGACGCCATTCTGTCCGCGAACCAGTGAAATTGAGGTTCCAGCCGATTCAGCGCCAACCAGCAAGTGCACCCTGCACGGCCCACCGACAGACACCTCTACGCCAGCTCCGCAACCCTCTGAGGATGCTGACGATAAGTCTGAACAGGAGGCTGTCGCCGCGAATAGCGAGACTCAGCCGACTGTACCTACTGAAGAAGGCCAACGGTAGCTGTTATGGACAGTATTGCCGACGAGAGATCCCAATTCGCAATTCGCCTCCGAGTCGTCGCCGTTACGGTAGGCGTAGTTTTTGCCCTGTTTGTTGGCCGTTTGTGGGTGCTGCAACTGACGCGGTGGACGACCTACACTGAAAGTGCCACAGCCAACCGCACTGAGATAGTTTGGGAGGAAGCCCCCCGAGGCATTATCTGCGACCGTAGTGGAGTAGTGCTGGCCGAGAATCGCCCTGTGTGGACGGTTCATATTGTGCCTGCTGACTTCCCCGACGACCAGGAGGCAGTTAGTGAAATTGTCGGGCAACTAGCCAGCATCCTGGGAAAGGAGACCCCGGTTTCAACTGTCGATCTTAGAAAGCAAATCAGTGAAATCTGCCAGGGCAAAGGTCCCGAGGCCAGACCGTTGAAGGGTGCGGGGGAGAACGTTTCGCTGGAGATGGTGCAGGCCATCGAGGCCCGTCAGTATGAAATGCCTGGTGTGGTGATCAAACAGATCAATCAGCGATACTATCCCCAAGGAAAGCGGGCCGCTCACCTGATGGGCTATGTCCGCCCCATCAATGTTAATCTGGCCGACTATGAACGGGTAAAAGATTTCTGTTATCCCCAGTACCAGCCAGCGGTGAACGGATTGCTGAACATTGAAAAGCTGGCTCACCAGACGATATATACCCTCAGCTCGTTCTTTGGCCAGGAGGGAGTGGAGGCCTCCTACGAATTGCTCGAGCGCGGCGGTGGGATGGTGCCGGTTCTGCCTGGACGACGGGGATATCACCTCTATGAAGTCAATGCCAGCGGCCAGCCGGTACGGGAGATTGACTCCCGGCCTTCTGACCCAGGTGCCACTGTCTATTTAGCCATAGATAGTGAGTTGCAAAGGGTGGCTGAGCAGGCTCTGGAGCGAGCAATTGCCGGCAGCCAGCGCACCGCCGCAGCAGTGATGATGGATGTCCAGACCGGAGAGATACTAGCTTTGGCGAGCAAGCCGAGTCTGGACGCAAATATCTGGACTGGAGCAATTCCCCCAGAGAAATGGGAACGCATCCACAGCGATCCGCGCCGGCCGATGCGTAATACCGCAATTGCTGGCGAATATCCGCCTGGTTCGATCTTCAAGATCATCTCTGCTACCGCCGCCTTGCAGACCACTGGCCTGCAGGAAAATACTACATTCACCTGTGATGGTGCCATTACGGTGGGACGCCATCACCAGCGCTTTGAGTGCTGGAAGCACAGCGGCCACGGTGCGGTAGACTTCTACAAAGGTATGGCCCAGTCATGCGATGTTTACTTCTATCAGACTGTGCTGACGGCAGGGCTGTCCAGTGACAGTATTGCCCGTTATGCTCGCTTGTTCGGTCTGGGAAGCTCTACCGGCATAGATATTCCCGGCGAAGAGGAAGGGTTCGTGCCCGATAGGGAATGGAAGGCGACTGTCGAGCGGGACTCGTGGCTGACCGGCGATACGGTGAATATGGTTATTGGGCAGGGCTGGCTGACGGCGACGCCGCTGCAGATGGCCGTGGCTACGGCAGCAGTGGCTAACGGAGGCAAGGTCCTCCAACCGCGAGTAGTGCGCAAAATCCAGTGGCCAAAGTGGATGGGAGGAAATGCGGAGGTGCTCAAGCCTGTTGTAATGCGTGAGCTTGATGTTGCCCCGGAGACATTAGCCCACGTGCGCCAGGGTATGCGCCTGGCTGTTACCCGGCCTCATGGTACTGCGCAAGCAGTCGGCGGCTTGGGAGTTGCCGTCGCTGGCAAGACCGGCTCGGCCCAACATCGCCGCGATCGCCCGACTCATGCCTGGTTTGTCTGCTTTGCTCCCTATCCTCAGCCCAAGTATGCTGTTGCCGTCTTCGTGTGGGAGGGAGGGTATGGCGGGACCACTGCTGCTCCCATTGCTCGGCGAATTCTGGCCGCTGCCTTCGGGCTGGACAGCGGTCCGGTTCCCGCTCGTCTGCCCTCCGCCTCGGACTGACAGAGAGCAGCTATTATCACTTCGCGGCACAACTTCTTGTGAATGTCGGGCTTCCCCGCGCATGCTATTGAATTGTTCTTGTGTATTTTCTGCGGTTTTCTGAACTTCTTTTCCGAATACTTGATCTGGCTGCTGGCCTACCCCAGCCGTTGGCTCTATGGTGGTCACGTGGTATAATATAATTGGGTTGATGTCCAGTGGTGCATATTCGAAGGGGTTGTTCTTCGGCGTGCCGGTGAGATTATGCGGATCCGTGAGGTTGACGACGAAACAATTAGCCCGTCCCAAGTGTTTGTAGAAGAGAACAACGACGGGGACCGGCCGTTGGCTGAGGCCAGTGCGGCGCAGAATATAGATGATAACGTGCTGGTCAAAGCTGCTCAGCAGGGCGATGCCGAGGCCTTTGGCATACTTGTGGATCGCTACCACAGCCAGATATATGGGATGGTGGGGCGAATGTGTGGCACCGATGAGGCAGAGGACCTGACGCAGGATGTTTTCTTAAAGGCGTTAAAGGCCTTGCGCCGTTTTCAGTTTCACGGCGCAGCTAGCTTCCGTACCTGGCTCTATCGCATCGGGGTAAATGAGGCGATAAACGAGTTGCGCCAGCGTAAACGGCGCCGCCAGGTTATGGGGCCGTCGCTGGATGAGCCGGTGCTCACTGATGATGGACTGGTCCAACGGCAGCTTAGCGATACTACCGAAGAACCATATCGGTTGACTGTCCAAAATGAACTGCAGCAAGTCGTTCATAAAGTTCTGGAGATGCTAACGGAAAAGCAGCGCACAGCGCTGGTCCTGATTGATTTGCAAGGATTGACTTATGAAGAAGCGGCTGGCGTACTGGCTTGCCCGCTGGGGACATTGAAGTCGCGCCTGGTGCGCGCGCGGGGGGTATTTGCCGAAAAGTTCCGGGAGCACCAGCCGCAGTGGACGCCGAACGAAGTGATATGAGGACGAATAGTGACGAACCCCGTTGCTTGCGACGGGAGCAATACAAAGCGAGGTAGCAGCATGGAATGCCGACAATGCCAGGAACGAATGGACCTGTACTTGGTAGAAGCCCTGGCCGGTAGATGGATTGAACAGTTTGAGCAGCATATTGCAGAATGTCAGGACTGTGCGCATGAGCTACAGCAAAAGCAGCAACTTCTGGAACTGTTGCACCGCCTGCCTGCTCCTACGCCGCCCGAGGATCTCTCCGCCCGCATTAAGGCTGCTGCTGAGGCACAGTTACATCGTCCACAGCCGCAGGTGCGCCCCGTGTACTATGTTAAGGTGGCTGCAGCCTGTGCTGTGGTGGTGTTGGCCGTTGGTGTTGGGGTTGTTTGGAGAGCGCCTTCTGTCCGCCAGGCCTTGGCTCCGCCAACCGTGCCTGCTGAGATGACGATGGCTGCTGAGCGGCAGCCTACAGTTGCAGAAACCGCTACGTTGCCGACGGTGAAGACGGCACTCGCAAAACCCGAAGAGCCCGCTGAGCCGGCCACAGCGGTGGTTAGCTTGCCTTATGCACTTCGCTCCAGCGCTGAGAGGCCAGAGTGGCACGTAGCCTCAATAGAGTCAATAACCCTCGAGACGAGCAGTGTTGAGGAGAGTGTGACGGCTGAGTCCGCTGCACCGAAGGGGCCTGCTGGGCCTGAGCTTAAGTTAGCCAGAGTGCCCAGCGCTCGGCTGGTACGAACTGCCGAAGTGCGCAATGCTCAGATGCCGACGAACCTGGTCAAGGCGGCAGCGCGAGTCGATACCGGCAGCCAGCTGTCCCTGGCCAGGACCGAGTCGGCGCAGGCGGTTCAAGAGGACCTGGCAGCGCGGACGCTGGTGGGAACAGTGGTTGCCAACGCCGTACTCAGCCAGTATGTTCGCGAGGCCGTCATCGAGAGCGATAAGACGATGATGGCTTTAACAACCTCGGCGCCCAATTCAATGATTGAAGTAACGGCTAGAGATGCAGAAGCTGAGGTAGAATAGCTGACGGTGTATAAAGATGAAACGAATGGTTTTGGCAACTTTGCTCTTGGCGCTAATAGTCGCAGTCGGTTGCGGTTGGGCTGAAGAGGTAGCCAGCCCAAAGATGTTGCAGCAATCAGAGAGAGCAGCTCTGAGGCCGGAGTTGAACATATTTGACGTTGTCGGCGGTGCTACCGTCGAACAGCGGGCCAGGATGAGTCGTCTTCTCGCCAACAAGTATCCCGCGCTGAGCAAAGACCTTTCCACGCTGCTGACCGAGAAGTATCCGCAAGTACTCGCTGAGGTAACTGCGTACGTGGATCATCTGGTCAGGACGAAGTATCCGGAGATTCCTGGTCTGGTTTTAGGTGAGTTGCAGGCGACCCCGGCGGTACAGACGACCATCGAGGACCTTGTCAATAAGAAATACCCGGACCTGATTCCGGAGCTTAGGGAGATTGCCAGCTCTGCCGACCCTGGTAAGCTGCAGGCTGCGGTAGCGCAAGTGATTCAGCAGAAACACCCTAAGCTGGTTGCGGATGTACTGACCGCAATTAGAGGCAAGTTCCCGTCGTTGTTGACCAGACTGCAATATCAGGTGCTGAGCCGTAATCCTGGGGTACTCATTGATGTCGCTGACATGATCCAGCGGCGTTACCCGGATTTTACCAACGATGTACTGGTGTTGATTCTCACAGAGTATCCGGATCTGGTCTCTGAGGTTGTTACAACTCTGAATGAGGTGCCCACAGCCGATACGGTTGGCATAACTGAGGACAGCTTGGTAGGTCCGCAGGAAACCAGTCCAGCACCGGGTGACGAGGCTCCCAAGACTGAGGAAGCTGCCGGCACAACTACAGGTGAGGCCGGTAATGTCACTGAGAGTGAATAGGACAAAGCAACATCCTGCGGACACCAAATTAGCCCAGGTCAATATGACCTGGGCTTTTCTGTGGGGAGTGCAAATCTGCAGAGAAGCTGGGCCTTCGCTGCTAATCCGAGCCGGTCTTCGCCACTTTAGCGGGGCTCTCTGACTCGGTGGACGCGCTTTTCGGTGCTGTGGGCTTCTTTGCGCCGGTTCGGCCATAGTCATTCACGTGAAAACCGCTGCCTTTGAAGATGATGGCAGGCGGGGAGAATATCCGGTGTACAGGTCCGTCGCAGCCGTCGGTAGGGCACTTGACCTGAGGGTGATCGCGAAAGCTGTGGCGCACCTCAAAGCGGCAGCCACACTTTTCGCATTTGTATTCGTAGGTAGGCATTGTCGTTGACTCCTTGCTCGGGAAGGTCCCGAACTATTACATGACGAAACTTCCCAGACGATAACAGTTCAGCCCAGCTACTAGCCTGTACTGACGGTGCCGGGAAGTGAGTTGAAACTCACGAAGGCTGTACTTGTATATGATTTTACATCTAATCCGGATTGATGTCAACTTTCTGGGCCGGCTTTAGCACTCATCTGTGCCGACTGCTAAAGGTCTGCGGCCAGTCTGGATAAGGAGGCGGGCCTATGAAGCAGCAATTGGTGCTACTTTACCAGTTGCAACAGACCGACAGCCAGACAGAGTCTGACGAGGCCGAACTCTCGGGACTGGATAATGGTGAGACACTGGCTGGAGAACTGGAAGCTGAAGAGACCACGCTGAGTGAGTGGAAGGATCAACTATCTGCCGCGCAGGCCGAACTGCACGACAAGCAGTTGCAGTTGCAGGGCACCGAAGATGATCGTCAGAACAAGTGGGATCAGACTTACGGAGGGATGATTTCCGACCCCAAGGAGCTGTCGGCCCTTGAGCGGAAGATCGAAGAACTTGACCGGCGCAAGGACAAGCTGGAAGAAGATATTATTATGCTGCTCGATGAAGTAGAGGCTCTCCAAAAGCAGGTAGACCAAAAGCAAGCCGATGTAGAGCGGATAAGCGACAGACTAAGCAAAGTTCGTCAGCATTTTGAGCAACGTTCAGTGGAGCTCGTCACGGAGATGGAGCAACTTACGCAGCGGCGCAGTGAGCTGGAGGCGCAAATTAAACCTGGTCTGCTGGACGACTACAAACATACCAGACAGCACAACGCCAACGTCGCTGTCGCGGTTGCCATAAATAGGGCGTGTAGCGCGTGTCACACAGCAGTGGCCAGCAGTGTGCTCGGGGAACTACAACAGGCGACCAGAGTTGTTAGATGTGAGAGCTGTCGGCGTATTCTGGTGCTGGATGAGTGGCTCTAGTTGCCGTATAGCCTGGTCTGCACTCGTTTGAGGATATATTCCCATGGCACTCCGGCTCCTGGACATTCGGTGGCAGCCAGGTCGCAGTGGCGAAACAAGCGGCTAAGCGGTATGTTGTGGCGGCGCATCTGCTTGACGGTG
>JALGTD010000025.1 GCA_029821515.1 Candidatus Zipacnadia bacterium
GATTTCTGGTACTGCACCAAGTGCGATCGGGTAGCCAGTAATCGCACCTGCCCTCATGGTGAGGACTTTCAGATCTCGTTTAGCGGCACCAAGATTCGCAAACTGATTACTGAGGGGCAAGCTCCTCCCCCGCAGATTATGCGGCCGGAGGTCTTTGAGGTCATTCAAAAGTACGACAATCCGTTTGTTTCGTAAGGAGGCAAGATCGTGTCACAAGTTAAGCGCGTTGTCGTAATCGGCTGGGATAGTGCGCCAACTGATCTGCTAACTGACCAATGGCTGGCGCAGATGCCCAATCTGCGCCGGTTGGTCAATCAGGGGATAGCCGGTCCGATGCGCAGCAGTGACCCGCCCATTACGGTACCAGCCTGGACATCTATGGTCACCTCGCAAAATCCCGGCCGGCTGGGCTTTTTCGGATTTCGCAACCGCAAGTCGGGGGAGTACGGCGGAATGTGGATTGCCACCGGCGCCGCCGTAAAGGTTCCGCGGATGTGGGATATCCTGGGAGAGCAGGGCCGGCGCTGCGCACTGCTAAATGTCCCCCAGACTTACCCGGTCAAACCAGTCAACGGCGTACTGGTATCCAGCTTCCTGACTCCCGGGACCGACTCTGAGTATACCTACCCGCCTGACTTGAAGGGCGAGATAGAGCGGGCCGCGGATGGTTATATGATTGATTGCGAGGACTTCCGCACTGACGACAAGGACTGGCTATTGGAACAAATCTACGAAATTACCGACAAACGTTTTGCCGTGGCCAAGTATCTGCTGGAGCGCGAACAATGGGACCTATTTATGATGGTTTATATGGGCCCTGACCGCATCCAGCATGGCTTTTGGAAGTACCACGATCCCCAGCATCGCAAGTTTCAGCCCGGCAGCCGCTTCCAGAATGCGCTGCGCGATTACTACAAGCATCTGGATGAGCAACTCGGCCAGCTTGCCAATATAGCCGGGGAGGACGCCGCTATCATGGTTGTTTCTGACCATGGGGCCAAGCGTATGGAGGGGTCGTTTAATGTCAATGATTGGCTGATTCAGCAGGGGCTTCTTACCCTGAAAGCCCCATTAGACACTGCGACCAAGTTCTCCACCGATCTGGTAGATTGGTCGCGGACCACTGCCTGGGCCTGGGGCGGGTACTACTCGCGTATCTTCCTTAATGTCGCCGGCCGCGAGCCGCAGGGCATCGTAACGCCTGATGAATACGAGAGCGTCCGCGACGATCTCATTCGCCGCCTGGGACAGATAACCGATGACCGAGGCCGAGTTATGAAGACGAAAGCTCTGCGCCCGCAGGAGCTGTTCAACGGGCCATACGTTGATCAGGCCCCTGACCTGCTGGTCTATTTTGATGATTTGTACTGGCGGGCCGGACAGGGCCTGGCCAATGATAGCCTGTACAGCTTTGACACTGAAATCGGCCCTGATGATGGGGTACACGACTATGAGGGAATATTTGTCCTGGGCCTGCCCGGCCAGCAACGGGGCGAGAAAGTACACCGCCAGCTTATGGATGTAGCCCCCACCGTACTGAAGTTGCTGGGAGTTGATGTCCCGCCCAGTTTTGAGGGTACAGCGGTCGTGTAGAGGACTCTTGACTGTTGGGCTGTCCGAGTAGCAAAGCTCATCAGCATATTGCAAGGAGAGCAGACAATTATGAACGCCCGTGGCATAGTAATTTGGTTTACCGGTGTGCCCGCTTCGGGCAAGTCAACTATCGCTGCGGCAGTACAGAAGGAGCTATCTGCCCGTGGGCTGGCGGTCGAGAATCTGGACTCAGATCAGGTGCGGGCCAACCTTAGCCCCAATCTGGGCTATACAGTAGAGGCCCGAGATGAGAATACCAGGCGCCTGGCCTGGATGAGCCAGATGCTATCGAAGCATGGGATCAATGTTATCGTCGCGGCGGTCTCCCCTCTGCGTTCTCATCGCGACAGAGCGCGGCAGTGGTGTGAGCAGTTTGTGGAGGTCTTTGTGGATTGTCCCACAGAGGTTTGCCAACAGCGCGACCCCAAGGGGCTGTATGCCCGTGCCGCTCGCGGCGAGGTTAATGACATTGCTGGTCTGCATATGCCCTATGAGGCACCCAACGGCGCGGAAGTGCACTGTCCGACGCATCGTGCCACTGTGGACGAGTGTGCCCAGGCAGTGCTAGATAAACTTGAGGAGATAAACTGCCTTCACCTGCTCTGACTGCCAAGAATCTCCAACCGCGACCCTGACGAGCAGACTAGCCGAACCACACACCCCAGCGCAGGAAGGGGCCACCCAAAGCGGCAGATAGCAGCCCCCAGATTAGCCCGGCAGTGACGAAATGCCCCAACGCAAAGCCGAGGAAGCAGGGCAGGGCCTTCAGGTAGAGCTTGCTGCCGCCGTAGCGGAGTATCAGGGTCTTCAAAAGCCATACCACCAGGAACGGTGCCCACACCAGGCTGTCGTAGGCCGAGGCAACGGCATAGCCGATTGGATATAAGGGGAAACTGAGCCATTGGGAACGCGCCGCCGCCAGTGCCGCGCCCAACAGTCCGCCAAAGCAGGTAGCCACGATCCGCGGCATATCCGGCGGCACGGCGACCTCCGCGCCATGCAGCACCCTTAGATACTCCTGCTGGGCGGTGGGCCACCCCCAAATGCCGCCGCGAAGGCCAAGGCCGCCTTTGAGGTAGTAGGGCTGGAGGTGAAAGATGAAGCCAGCAACCGCGCCAAAGCCGATGCCGAGCATGACGGCCCAGGCCACCTGTCGCCAATTCACCCCGGTCTGCTGGCCCAGGTTTATGCCTTCGATCTCATAACCGGAGACCGTCGGGAAGTATCCGCGCGACAGAAACTGCATCATGGCGAAAATGGTGGGCGAAGCCAGAGCAGCTCCCGAGCCAATGATCCGCTCCTGACCAAGGAAGTTCCAGATGACATTGTGTTGCTGTCCGTAAGGGAAGGCCCACACCAAGGGTATGCCAGTCTCGGCGCGGAGCCGCCCGTAGGTGATCGCAACGATGAGCAGTATTCCCAGGTACAAACCAGCCAGCCACGGCTGCATCCCCGCACCAGTCATGAACATCATCAGTGCAATAACACCAGCGATTACTCCAAGAAGCAGCCAACGTTGGGAGGGCTTGCCATTGTGGCTGGCGCCGCCCTCAGCCAACCACCCGCGCGCTGCCTGGCCGAAGGCCTTGCGCCCCTTCCACAGTAGGATCAGCCCCAGTACCAGGTAGACGCCGATGCCTTGCTCCTGGGGAAAGGGCATCCCGCTGAGTCGATAGCCGGCTACCGCCATCAGCAGGGCTTGCAGTTTGTGAAACAGGCAGAAGAACCAGATGGAGAAGGCAAGCTCGGTCGAGACCAGATAGCCTAAGCCGATCAGGCCTGGGCGCAGCCGTGCTGTCATGGGGAAGACTGCCGTCCACGGCTGGGCCGTGACCTGCCGGCCTATGGTTATTTGCAGCGCGCCCATATTACCACCAAAAAAGACGGCGCGCACTATATTGATGAGATTGAGCACTGCAGCCGTGCCTATGCCTATCCAGGTCGCAGGGTTACGGAAGAAGGAAGTCGTGGTGCTCGGCTTGAGTATCTCCAGCGGCAGCCGAACCAGGGGAAAGACCAGTCGCTCGTGATGAATCCAGCCTTCAGAGAACAGAAGCATCAGGCACAGCAGTGTCCCGCCAAACACCATGAAGAAGCCAGTCCAGGCAGCTATGGGGACTGCCCAGGCACCCCAGGGGACAGTGCCAAAGGGCGAAGCCTCGTAGAGCCACTGATGGATGAGCGGGTCGGTGGGGGAGAGCCAGCCCGGGATCGTGCGGGCGAGCTGCTCGAGAGGTGCGGCCGGCGTTGAGAAGTAATGGGGAACACTGATGCACGAGATGAGAAAGCGGATGATCCCGCAGCCGAACATAGTGGTGGCTATGGTCACCAGCAGATAGACGATGACCAGTTCGCCGTTGGAGAGTTTGCGGACAAACGGCACTCGCCGTAGCAGAGGATTTAGGACTAGTAGCAGTAAGAACGCAGCCAGGCCGGGGATGGCCGGCACCGCCTCGGTGACCTGGCAGGCCAGTACTACTATCTCCGCCTGGCGTATCCAGTAACCCAGAATCCAGGTCAGGCCCAGGCCTACCAGCAACATTCCTAACAGTCGGATGCGGCCAGGGCTTTTGGGGCTCTGAGCAGATGCCTCAGACTGGGTGGAGTCGCACGACTCCTCAAGTGGCATATCGCTGGTAGTTGAACAGGTGGTAGAAGTCCTTGCAGCGCTCGCGGACGGCAGCAAACCAGGCATCGCGGCGCGGGGGATTGGCAACCATTGCCAGCTTGGGCTTTATGGGCAGCTCATTTTCACCATAGTCGGGCGAACCAGCCAGTGGGCCAAGCACTCCGCCAGCAACCAGCTCTTCGATTTCGGACGGGCTGAAGATGTTACCGATATTGCGCAGTACCTCTCGGGCCACCGCCTGACCGCCGTTGACGGCCAGTGTGGTGTAAATATTGACCTTGACAAAGCCGTCGCCGGGAAGCTTAGCCAGCGATGCTGGCCCCAGCGAGGAGGTGCCATGCAGGCAGAGGATATTGCCCACTGTGGAGCTTATCTCCCGAGCCCGCTGGGAGTTGTACTTCACCTCGTCAATGGTAGCACGGTGCTCGGTGCCGACGTTGGGAACGATGATGTCCACGCCTGTCTGTTCCAGGAAGCGCTGGGCGTGGGCAACCGTCGTCGTCTCATTCTTTACCGATCCGCTGTCCGCTTCATATATCTCGTCTACAGCGCCTTCTACAATCACTCGTCCGGAGACCTTATCCACGTATTCGGCAGTGAGTTTGATATTCTCCTCAAAGGGTCGCTCACTGGCGTCGAACATCACTCCAGCAAACTGGTCAGCAAAGTCATTCAGGATATCACTGTCCAGCCAGGGAAAAGCATGGTCAAGATGCGGCAGGATGCGCAGTTTGCCGTAGGGACTGTCTTCGCCGGAAAAAACCTCCAGGTCAGAGAACATAAGGCGGATGCCCAACACCGGATCGCCGCAGGCGCTGATCAGCGTCATCTGCCCCCGGGGCGGATAGCGAACTGTCCAGGCAGGCAGGACCGGCACATCCTCCACGCCCACTTCCTGCGCTACCTCCAGCGCCGCAGCCAGGATAGCCTCCAGCGTCTCGCGATCCTCACAGCAAAACACTGGCAGAGCCACGCCCAACTCGGCTGCCTCCTGGTAGACATCCTTGACCTGCTGGTAATCCGTTACTATTGGCATAGGAGCACCTTCTTAGTGAATATTGTAGGCAGTATTGTATGTCGAGCATTAACGAACTGGCGAAGTCGGCCTGCACGGGCGAGTCAGTGCATCACTGCGCCGCCCGAGACATTGATCGCCTGCCCAGTGATGTAATCGGCATCATCGCTGGCCAGGAAGACGGCAACGCGGGCCACCTCTTCCGCCTTGCCGATCCGCCCCATCGGAATCTTACTGGCGAAATACGGCATAACTTCGCCGGGTTGCAGATCACGCTTGCGCGCGTAGTCTTCGATTTGTGTATCCCACATTGGCGTACGAACAACGCCCGGACATATTGCATTGACTCGTATTCCTTCACCGGCAAACTCGACCGCCAGCGACTGGGTAAGGCCAATAACGCCAAACTTGCTGGCACAATAAGCCGCGTAATGGCTGTTGCCTACCCGGCCCGACTGCGAGGACATATTGATAATGACGCCGCGGTTGCGCGGTAGCATCCGCCGGATAGCCGCCTGACAGCCCAGAAAGGCCCCCTTGAGATTGACCTCCAGAGTCTGGTCCCAAATCCGTTCCGTGCATTCCAGAAACGGCAAAATGTAGGAGACGCCGGCGTTATTCACCCAGATTGCCAGCGGTCCCAGCTTCTGTTCGACCTGGTCAGCAGCCTGTTCCACGTCACCCTGGTCAGTTACATCACAGGCCACAGCGATCGCCTGACCGCCGCTGCCTCGTATCTCCTCGGCAACCTGTTGGGCAGCCTCATCCTGAATGTCCATCACTCCCACGAGGGCTCCTTCTTCGGCAAAGCGGCCACAAATTGTCGCCCCAATACCTCTGCCCCCACCGGTCACAACCGCCACTCGATTCTCAAGTTTACCGCTCATAAGTTCCCTCCATATTGTCCGGACATATCGTCGCAGGCAATCTTCCTCACAGCTCCCGACTCGGTGGGAAGACCAGTACCTTCAAAGACTGCTTTTCTTTCATCAACTGCAGCCCTTGATGGATATTCTTTAGCGAGACCCGGTGCGTGATGATCTTCTGGTAGTCAATCTGGCCTGCAGCCAGCAGCTCGACAGCCTTCTGGACATGCTCGGGGCGTGAGTCAGATGCCCCAGACACCTGCAGTTCCCCGTAGTGGATGATGCGGCTATCGAGAGTAACATCTGACTTGCCGCTCGGCAGGCTGGCGAAGAAACTCACGGCGCCGCCCTTGCGTGCGTAGTTAATTGATTCTTCCATTGGGCGAGCGGCCGGGGCAGCAACAATGACGACATCCGCGCCCAACTCCGCCGTGTGCTGCTTGACAATGGCCGCAACGTCTCCCTGGGATCCATCAATGACCACGATATCTTCGAACTCGCGAATCATTGACAAGCGGGGTTCGGTTAGCTCAACAATCATCACCTGTGCGGCACCCAGCGCCTTGGCCACCTCAACGTGAATCGCACCCAGCGGCCCACCGCCAATAATCAGCACACTGTCGCCATCGCCAACACCAACAATCTGTTGAGCATTGATCGCGCAACTCATTGGCTCAGACAGGGCAGCCGCCTCGTCGGGAACCTCCGGCGGGACCTTCACCGCATTACCGCCAGCCAGCGCCTGGGGTGGTATCGCCATAAGCTCGGCAAAGGCGCCGTCGGCGGCCAGACCAATCGGAAGCGAATTGGGACAGAGGTTGCCCAGGCCCATCGCACAGTACGGACAGTCCCCGCAGGCCACAGTGGTTGCAAGAGTGATCCTTTCGCCTTCGGCGAAGCCCTCAACATCTGCGCCAGCGTGGACGACATGTCCAACCATTTCGTGCCCGATGACTCGGCCCGGCCTGGCTCGATGATGCCCAATGGTCGCTAATTTGAGGTCAGTGCCACAAATCGCACAACAATGCACCTGCACGATGACGTTATCATCAGTCGCAGCAGGCTCAGGCCGATTCTCTACGCGAATATCTCCTGGGCCATAATAGATTGCAGCTTTCATCTGATAAGACTCCTCACACGACTATTCAGTCGCCTTCTTACCGAACCGGTAAGCATCCACGCCGGACAGGTCGCCGACCTCGGCGGCAACCTCGGCAGCGAAGGCCTTGGCTTGCGCAATGATGTCTACACCGACATCCTCACTGAACTGATCCATAAGCCGCTGGAACATCTCGCCCGGCCGGCCATCGCCGATCTCCAGGCCGTTGATCTTAGTGCAGGGCAACATAGTGAAGCCAGTAGAGGTATAGAAGGCCTCGTCGGCGTGATAGGCATCATAAAGCTCGATATTTCTCTCTTCCGCGGGAATCCCCAGGCGTCCGGCCAGGTCCAGAATATACGCGCGCCGGGTGCCGCGTAGTATGTTGCGGCCCTCCGGTGTCATGAGTTTGCCATCCTGGACGATAAAGAAGTTGGCTCCGGTGCCTTCCGTGATAAAACCATCGGGATCCAGCAGCAGCGCAAAGGCTCTGGGATCACCAATCAGCGACACCTGAAGATTGGCCGTCATATAGTGGATGCGGCTGCGGTTCTTAATCTTAGCTTCCAGCAGCGGTGCCGGAATCGCTCGCTGCGATGGAGTGACAGCGTGGATGCCTTCGTCGTACAGGTCAGCCAGTGTCGCCACAGTCCATTTAACAGGGAAGTCGGCAATTACCACCGTAGGCTCGGTCTTGCCACCGAAAACCATCTTGTACATTGACAGCGGGCCGCGTGAGACGTTGATCATAATCCGATGCTCGTCGGTATCCTTGAAGGCCGGTTGGTTTGCCTCCATGGTCTTATAAACAAGTTGTTCCATCTCGTCAATGCTCTGTTTGATCGGGATCTGCAGCTGCTTGATGCCCCGGTACATCCGTTCGAGATGATCGCGTAGCATGAATTGCTCGCCGTTAAACGAACGGGTCATCTCAAAAACCATATCTCCAAACATCAGAGCAGAGTCAAATATCGAAATGTTGGCTTCTATCTCAGGTACGAACTCACCATTTAGGTATACAAGCCGTTGCGCTGTCTCACTCACAGTCTGTCCTCCTTAGCAAATTAGTCGAACCGTTTACCGCCGTTTACGGCGATGTTATCGCCAGTGATATACTTGCCCTCATCGGAGGCCAGGAAGGCCACGACCGAGGCGACCTCCGGCGGGTCACCAATGCGCTTCAATGGTATCTGCTGACGCAGCCGCTCCAGGCTCTCGGGAGTATTGTGGCGCTCGTGGATGGGCGTGTATATAACGCCGGGCGCTACAGTATTCACGGTGATATTATATTCGCCCAGTTCACCAGCTAGCGCTCGGGTCAGCGCTTCCACGCCACCTTTGCTGGCCGCGTAGTGAGCTGCCCCGACGCCTCCTCCGGTGCGCGCCGAGATCGAGCCCATATTGATGATGCGCCCCTCTCCGAGCTGCTTCATACCAGGGATCACATACTTCGAGCACAGGAACGTACCGGTAAGATTGATGGCGATCACCAAGTTCCACAACTCCTCGTCCATCTCGTCGGCCGGTACATTCTTGATGATATCCCCCGCATTATTGATGAGGATACCAATGGGCTGCCCGAAGTGTTCAGTGATGGTAGCAATGCCCTGCTTGATTTGAGTGCTGTCGGTGACGTCAATCCTCACCGCAAAGACGTCTTGGCCTTTACCAGTAAGCTCCTCGGTAAGTGCCTCCGCGCCCGCCGCGCTCTTATTGTAGCAGCAGGCCACCCTGGCTCCCTCGGCAGCAAGCCGCCTGACACAGGCAGCGCCAATGCCTGTGGCACCTCCGGTAACCATAGCCACCTTTCCAGTTAGCCCGTCCATTAGCATCTCCTCCCTGATGATAAGGCTCTATCCCAAATCGTCACGAACTTCTGTCATCACACTGTATTGGTTTCGTGGCCATCGGCCCTATCACCTCCTGGGCTTGCGCTGGTCTGCTCAATCGCGCTATCTCTGGCTTCCGTACAGATGGGCCAACTCGATAAACTTCCGAACCCGGGACAGAGGCGTGCTCGGGGTGATAGGACTGCTGGTACACACCACAAAGCCCCGTGCCTCGCTGGTTGTCTGGATTTGTCTGTTAATCGCAGCCTGATGAAGCATCTGTATCGTCATTTCTCCCACTCAGTCGGTTCATGGCAGGTGTGCCGTTGCTTGAGGGGGAGTTGACGCCCGTGCTCTTTGATTTCCAGCCGGATGCGGGAACACTCCGGGGCATCGGCTTCAAGGGCTCATGGGGCGCTGACCTCTGGATCCAGAACGCTACCAGTTCCTCTGAATTGTAGCGAGCCATCAATTTCCGTTTGTGTGCGACAGAGCCTTGGCCTTATTGGGAAGCAGATGTGTCTGACGGCTCCAGAGCAACGGTGATAGTGAGCAGGCCAGGGTGAACGGCAACATTCCTCAGTTGCAGGTCGCTTTGCCCCAGCTTTTGCTGGATCAATTTATCAATGGTGCGCCCAATCTTCTTGCGAAATATCCCTGGCAGGCCGATCTTGCCCGCGCTGGTCTCCTCGACGTGCAGCACCAGCTTACCATCGGCCACTTCCGGGACAATTTCGACGCGCATCCGCACTGGCACAAAGGCGACCTTGGTACGCACGCTGCCCTCGATGTAACCATCACCAAAGGCAACCCTGGGGTCTTCTATGCCGGAGGGCAGCTCAAGTTCATCACGATGCTCTTTCAGATAGGCATTGACATCAGCATCTGACAGCCGGATTTGCACAGTAGGCTTGACTCCGCGCATTGCCCGTATCTGGGCTTCGGTCAATTGGCTGGTTGCCTGTTCGACGGTGTTAGTGCCACCCAGCGACCGCTTGGCACGGGCGACGATCTCTTCCGGAGAAGAAAACAGCATTATTAGTATCAGAGCGAAGAGGATGGTCAGGATGATCGTACCAATCGCGCACCCGCAGCAGAAACCGGAGCGGCGGCGCGGAGGTTTGGTCGCGTCCAGCTCGCCCGCATTCTGAGAAATCTCGGTCTTCGTCTGTTCAGCGTCCATAGCGGTTGTGCTTCAGATAGATATGAATAGTCTCCGTGATTGTACTCGTTGGTAACGCTTGGTGTCAATGACGTAAGCGAAAGCAGCCGCCCCCGGCGGGTTGTTGATCTGAATGCTTCTCTGAGAGGTGTGATCGGCATATCAGGACACCGCTACGGATGGGCTGGTTTAGCCTTGTGTTAGTGTGGGTAACCTGGTAAGAAGGCGTTGGACACACTTTTATCACAATTAGTTCAATATACCTTGACAAATACTCTGAAAAGATTTATAATGTCACTATATAGATACTAAGGGTCCGTCAAGAGGTGAAATTAATATGTGGGCACAACAGAAAAAGTCACAGCAGGGCACAATTATGGTCATTGTGATATTGGCGCTGATGGCGCTGCTGGGAATGGCGGCTTTGACCGTTGATGTTGGGCTACTATGCCTCGCCGCTCAGCAGGCTCAGGACGTGGCTGATGCGGCGGCCTTAGGAGCGGCTCTGGAGGTGCCCGACTACACCAGCGGTCGGACTGTGGCATTATCCCTGGTTGAGGCCAACAATGAGTCATCCACGGGCTTCCAGGC
>JALGTD010000259.1:0-1921 GCA_029821515.1 Candidatus Zipacnadia bacterium
TTCCACAGCTCGCTGATAAGTACCTTCTTCTTCAGAGAACTGAGGGGGAATTTGCTGCGGCTCATATTCCTGATTCGATCCTATGCAAGCCGCAATGGCCTCAGCAATCGCCCGGTGCTCAGCCACCTGGAAATCCTCAGGACGAACTGTCGAGAAGATTTGTTCAGCCCATTGCCCCGACTCCAAAGCGGCAGACAACAGCTCTCTCTCCAACCCCTCCAGTGCTGAGCTGGCCTCTTCTGCCTGGGTAGCAGTCCACGTGGCCTCCCAGATTCTTCGCGATAGAGCTACGCCCTTTCCACCTGGCCTTCTTTGCCGGCCTGCTCGCCGCCGGAACTCCCAACGTAACGCTGTCTCCATGCTGGCGGCTCGCTGCGGCTGTCCCTGACCCCAGCGGTCGATGGCCCGCACCAAGAACTCCTCCCGACGGGTTCGGTCAGGGACCCGCCGCAGGACATCCACTGCCGCTTGGGCGGCTCGGGCCAGCGCATCAGAACCCTGGTCCCTGTGTTGGCGAAACAGCATCTCCAGCCGATATTCCACTATATCCACGGCCTGCTGGGCCAGTTCCTGGAACCGGCCAGCCCCCTCGTCGCTGACGAATTCGTCTGGATCCGTCCCCTCGGGCAATACCATCACTCGTACTTCCAGATTGCTGCCCTCAAAAAGCTCGATATTGCGCAGAGCCGCCGCCATACCGGCAGCATCGGCATCAAAGCACAGAATTACCTCATCCACATAGCGGCGCAGCAGCCCCAGATGCTCTTGAGTCATAGATGTCCCCAGGGTCGCCACCACCTCTTTTACACCGGCCTGGTGCAGGGCGAGGACATCGGTGTATCCCTCAACCACTGTTGCTCGCTTTTGCGCAACAAGCTCCTGGCGGGCCCGGGCAAGTCCATACAGATTCCGACGCTTGTTGAATAGAGGTGTGTCGGGGGAGTTCAGGTACTTGGCCGGTTCCTCCGGGTCCATCGCCCGCCCGCCGAAGCCAATCACCGCACCAGCCGCATCAGTAATGGGAAAAATGATGCGATTGCGAAACACATCATAGTCGCTGCCTCGCTCACCGCGCTTGACCAGTCCCGCCTCGCGCATGTATTCCACCGATATACCCTTGCTCGACAGAAACTTCAGCAGGTCATCCCAACTATCTGCTGCAAATCCCAGGCCAAAGTCCTGCACAATATCATCGGCGAAACCCCGCTCCCGCAAGTAGTTCAGTGCAGGCTGACCGGAGGACTTGTGCAAATTTGCGGTAAAATGCTCGGCGGCTAGCTTCACCGCACGGCGCAGCAGCTTGCTGCGCTGAACTTGAGCCTGGTCGCCTCGCCCAGCTCGCCAGGTAAGACCACAGCGCTCGGCAAGCCGCTCACCAGCCTCCGGAAAGCTAATTCCCTCTATCTGCTCCAGAAACGAAAAGACATCGCCACCAGCGCCACAACCAAAGCAGTGCCACAAGCCCGCTGCAGGGTCAACGAAAAACGAGGGGGTCTTCTCCTGGTGAAAGGGACAGCACGCTTTGAACCGCCGTCCTGCTTTCTTCAGGGGAACGTACTGGGAGATCAGCTCGACAATGTCAACTCGTCGCTTGATTTCTTCCTTGATATCATTATCAGCCATAAGTCACAACGCCGCCGCCTGCTGCTTGCGGCGCATTACCAGACTCGCGCCTGTCCTTCCCAACGCACGATTGCTTCGCTGAGCGGGGGAATAGTCCTCCCCAACAGCGGCCACAGTCCTAGTTTCGCCTTAACCGTAGAAAAGCCTTCCTGGATTCCAGCGGGGAGTTATCTGATGATCACTATCCGAGGAAAAAGCAAGCAGCCCCGCCTAAGCGAGGCCGCCGCCTACGAAGCTATAATTTACCGGTACTTACTTGGTCCTTAGTCCCAGATGTGTATCCGCACGACGCGGAAGT
>JALGTD010000259.1:1971-4645 GCA_029821515.1 Candidatus Zipacnadia bacterium
AGTCAATATTGTTGCCGCCTTCTGTATAGCGCATCACACAGTCGCGGCTGAATGTCATACTGGTTCCACTGAAGCTAACACTCGGCGCTGCTGCAACCCCGCCCAGTCCACTGGCTGTATAGGTATTGGTCTGGTCGGGCCAGCCATATCGCTGCAGCACCCGGGAGTAATGATCGCCCAGCTTTACGTACCTGTGGGGCTGCCAGTTTGCCGTTCGCACGTAACTGCACTCGTCAGCGGCCACAGCGATGGCCTGCACATATCCATCCAGATCCACCAAAAACCCCAGCGTAACCGCCCCGCGCTGATAAATCCACATTATCTCACCCGGTAGCGTATCAATATACACGGGCAATGCCCAATTGGGGACAGCCCCGGCTTGGGCCTGCCCACCTGCTGCACCCGGCATCCCCGGTGCCTCCGGAGCTGCAGGAAAGCCACCCGGCCCGGGCATCATACCTGGACCTGCCATCCCTGGCATTCCTGCACCAGCCGTTAGTCCCACTTCCGGGAAAGGATTACCCGGCGGACCGGTTACCACACCATCCGGCGGCCCGTAGACATCAAGCAGGCGGATCGCATGGTCATTCAGATGAACACCCGCCAACTGCCGCTCCTTAGCGGCAACGGTTCCTACAACCAGAACAAGCATACTAACTATTGCGAGAGTTACGAACAATGGCCGGCCCCAGGCTGCTCTACTCATTGCACGGCCTCCCTCATTGCTACAAATTCCGGCAGTGCCCGAGGTGGAGCTATTGGGCAGACTGCTGATAGTTTGCCAGTGTCACGGGTAGTTCCACTTCTTTTCTTAATTAGTATACCACATTCGCCCTATATTATTCAAGCCCCTTCCTCAACTTATCCAATATACGGCCGAGGGGCGAGGTCCGCAACTAGCTCCGCCAGATGTTCAACCTGCCGACGCAGCGACCGGGGCCGCTCGGCCGGAGCGAACTTGGCCAGCGACTCATCTTCAATGTGCAGCCCGCCCTGGTAGCCGGCCTCCGCCAGAATCTGCACGATCTTGGAATAATCAATATTTCCCTGGTGAATTGGTGCCACATACTGACCATACTTCCAGCCCAGCGGACGACGCTGCTCCCGATAGCGCAAGGGGTAGTCTATATTCTTACAATGTACGTGGCGAGTGCGAGGCGCAAACTGCTCGACCAATTCATAAACCCGGCTGAGAGGATAACCCGCCCAGTAGAAATTAGCGGCGTCGAGGGTCAGGCCAAACCGCTCGTCACGAACCCGCTGCAGAAGCGAGGTCAGCCACTGCGGATCGTTACCTTGCAGGCCATGATTCTCAACTGCCAGCGCCACCATTCCACCAGCCGTCATCTCCAGAACTTCCTCAACAGCCGTGGCAAATATGTCCACGCGCCTGCTGGCCGGCAGCATCTTCTGACCAGTCATAGCCGCATCAATGCGCACAACATCAGCGCCGACAATCTCCGCCGCCTCCAGAGCTTTTCGAGCCCACTGGATCTCCGCAGCCTGATTCTGAGCGTTGAAATTGTTGGCCAGCAGCAGGCCTGATATCTGCATCCCCTGCCGGGCATAGACCTCACTGGCATCAATGGCGGTCAGCTCGTCGGCGATGGACAGCCGGGGCCGGCCCAGACTTCCCTCGGCAGCAGGAATACACATATTGCGGTCTACCGCCAGCTCAATGTGGCCCAGCTCCAGCTCGTCCATCGCCTCGGCGACATTGTCATATCCCGCCTGAAAAAGGCAGACGTCTCGTATGCCAACATACATAGAAAGGCCTCGTCGTCCAATGCAGCCATCTATCTGCATAGGTGTAATTCTCGACTTCTGTCGAGTTGACCTGCCCACCAGCAGCACTAATACATCTTTCTACATTGACAGGCGCAATCAGCTTAAGATGAAAGTAAACTTGACGAACCTCACCCAGGGCCAGTATAATACCATCAGTAATCGCGCATCACTGTGGAGATAGCCACCGGAAAATGAACAGAAGCTATCGGGTGGGGGCTGTATTTGCGAGAAGGTGATGCGCTACCCAGAAACGAATATTAAGTGGAAGTGTCCTTAGATACAGAGCTTATTGAGTCACAGTAGCGAAAGGAGTCCACTCGATGTCCAAGTCAACTTTACTGGTATGTGCGCTGTTAGTTACGGCGTTTGCAGTTTCACTAATAATGTGCGGCTGCGGCGGTACGAGCGGAACGTCGCTGTATTTCAATATAGACGACCGAGCTTCGTGGTCGTCCGGAGAGCGCCTGGCCTTTGCTTCCTACGGTGGCCAAGGGTTGCTGTACATCTATACGATAACCGACAGCGGCGGCAGTGCGCTATTGCTAACGCCGTCGGACAATGATGATGACTACGCCGATGAGGGCGGCTGGCACCCGGCTTACAGTCCCGACGACAGCCAGATAGCCTTCACTTCCCGCCGCCACACCACTCCCGTCATATTTTTGATGGACTCTACCGACGGAGACCGGGCCGGCGTGACCCAGATCACCGCCGATAGCGGCAGCGGCGCCGACACGCAAGTCAGTTGGAAGCCGGACGGCACTGGCCTGATCTACACAAGCACTCGCCGCAACGCCAACAACGATATCCGCACCATCGACACCGATGGCAGCAACATGGTTCAACTTCTTAACACTGACGATAACTACCAGTGGGCCAGCTACAA
>JALGTD010000260.1 GCA_029821515.1 Candidatus Zipacnadia bacterium
CCGCCGGCGATGCGTGTCCACAGTGTCAGGACGGTAAGCTGGAGGCGCGGCGCGCCATTGAGATGGCGCATATCTTCAAGCTGGGCACCAAGTATTCGGAGGCACTGGGCGCGCGCTATACCGACGAAGCGGGCGAGCGCAAGCCGATGGTAATGGGCTGCTACGGCATCGGCGTGAGCCGCTGCGTGGCGGCAATCGTCGAGGAGCACTATGACGAGAATGGCATCACCTGGCCACGGGAAGTGGCACCATTTGACATTGTGCTTCTGCTGCTGGATCCGGATAACACGGAACTGGCCGCAATCGCCGAAGATCTGAGCAATCAGTTGGAGGAAGCCGGCTACGAGGTTATGCTGGACGACCGCAACGAGCGACCGGGAGTGAAATTCAAGGATGCCGAGCTGATCGGATACCCGCTCAGCGTGGTTATCGGCAGGAGAACTGAAGACAGCGGCGAAGTTGAGGTAAGAAGGCGAGATGGTAAGGCGGAGGAGATAGTACCGGTCAGCGAGGTAGCAAGTGTAGTACAGAAGTTAGTCGCAGACAGCTAATGGGGAGGTTAGTAACGATGGCTGAATATGTGCGGCTACCAGCAGTAGCTGGTCAGTTCTATGCCGGCAGCGGGGAGGCGCTACGCCGTGAGATTGAGGGTTGCTACCACCACGATTTGGGCCCCGGAGAGCTTCCCAAAGTAAACGAGGCCGGCCCGCGCCAGATAGTGGGGCTGGTCAGCCCCCATGCCGGGTATATGTATTCGGGGCCGCCGGCGGCCTGCGGATTCTACGAACTGGCTCGGGATGGCCGGCCCGAACTGGTGATAATCCTCGGCCCTTCACACCGCCGCGCCGGCTCAGGTGCAGTTCTGCAGGCTGAAGGCGCCTGGGCAACACCCCTTGGCCAGACCCGTATTGACGCAGCCACGGCGGCGACCCTGCTGGAAAGCTGCCCCGACCTGACCGAAGGCACCCGCGAACTGGAGTATGAGCACAGCCTGGAGGTGCAACTGCCTTTCTTGCAACACCTCTACGGCGACAAACTGAACATCGTGCCAATAATGATGTTCGCCCAGGACTGGGAGCCAGCCGAATCGCTGGCCGCAGCTATTGCCCAGGCCTGCCAGCAGCAGGACGTAGTGATCATCGCCAGCACCGATATGACTCATCAACAGCCCCCGCCGGTCGCCCGCGAGCAGGATATGATGCTGGTCAAGTATATGGAGGAGCTGGACTCGCAGGGGCTACTGGCTGAGCGGGCACGCCGTGGGATAACGATGTGCGGGTACGGCCCGACGGCTGTGATGATGGCTGCCGCCAAGCAACTCGGTGCTCAGCGGGGCGAGCTGATAGCCTACAGCAATTCGGGCGACGTACAGCCAATGCCTACCGTAGTTGGCTACGTCTCGCTGAAGGTAGTTCGCTGACGAGGCCGCCCTCCTAATGCCGAGGGCCCCGGCGGTTCAAACCGGGGCCCCGCACTGCCAGTGCGACTATCCTAGCCGCCAGGGTATCCCATTATGTATACACGAAGGGCGATTCGGCTCCCGATGCTGCTGCCATCTGCATAGCCTGACGCGCTTCCCACAGCAGTTGTCCGACACCCGGTCGCCCGGTACTCCAGTGGCTGATTCCCATCGTGGTAGTAAACTGTGCTACGGTGGCTTGGCTCAGCATTCTGAACCAGGCCCGCAGCCGGTCGGCTGCCACCAGTGCCTGGCGAGGATTGGTGCCCAGCATAGCAATGACATAGTAGCCCGGCTGCAACTGGCAGACAACATCAGTAGCACGTAGGTTGTCGCGTATAACGTGCCAAACCTGCAGCCACGGTTCGAGGGCCTCGGCCAGCGCGCCGGCTGTATACTCAATTTCGACTTGCAACGCGAGCACTGACAGCTCCTCCTCGCGTTGGTGCACGTTAGCCAGCGCCCTCTCCAGCAGATCAAAGAACTGTTCCTCCGACCAATCCTGACGACTGGTGATGAGTTGCGCAGTTTCCAGGCTACCGGACTGGCGCTGGATGGCAGCCAGGTTAAGCCCAACCAGCTCCGCCAGGGGGGCTATCTGTTGGTAGTCGGGGGGGCTATCTGGGCCCAGCGCTCCAGCGCGGATCAGGGCCTGAGGTTGGGCGGCAGAGAAGACAATGAAGTCCTGATAGTCCGAAAGGTTGCCTGTCACTAGTGGCGCGTCAGCCTCAACGGCCGTGGCCATCGGCTCGGGCCGAAAACTCATCACCGGCAACTGGGTTTCGTCACTACGTACCAGTCCCACCTGCCGGTTGATCTCGGCGGCTTGCTGCTCAAGCAATTCCGCGGCCAGTGGCTGTCGCGTGTGGAACCAGATGGTAGCTGATGGATAGTCTATGGAGGCTGCTGCCCAAAAATCAACTCCGGTAGGCTGCCCGGCGGCGTAGGCAGCAGCAAGCAGACCAGGAGTATCAGCGGCAGTGGAAATATTACTGCGCAATTCCTCAACTCGATTGGGCTGCTCGCTGGTGACGTAGTACTTCAGCGCTGGCTGGACCATGTAGTGACATTCCTTTGCACGGGCTGCTCCCGACCCGCACATTCATTTTATCGGAATAGCCATCCCATTCATTAGGGCCAGCTCAGGGGATTTAGCGGACAGTTACCGTACTGTTGCAATCTATTGCCAGTATGCGGATAGCAGAC
>JALGTD010000261.1 GCA_029821515.1 Candidatus Zipacnadia bacterium
TATTGAGGTAATCCAGGGCGTGGCGCGTATCTTCTGGGGGCCGGAGGGGCCGTGTTATGAGTGCACGATGAACGAGAAGGACTACGAGCTGCTCAGCCAGCGCCGCTCCTGCGCGATGCTGTCGCGTGATGATATTGTGCGGGGGCACATACCGACTACTCCCACTACTGCTTCAATCATTGCCGGTGTGCAAACCCAGGAGGCGATCAAGTGGCTGCATCGCGACCGGCAGATGCCACTGCTGATAGGTAAGGGGTTTGTCTACAACGGATTTAGCAATGAATCATATATTGTTGAATATCAGCGCCGCGCGGATTGCCCTGCTCATATCACGCTGCCGCCGGTGCAGGAACTGGATAAGTCGGTTGATACGGCCACGGTCGGCGAGATGCTGGAACTGGTAAGGTCCGAAGTCTCGCCCGAGGCGGTGCTGGAATTTGAGCGGGAACTGTGCATCGGGCTATACTGCCCGAACTGTGACGAACGCGAGCCGGTTTTTCGCTCGCTGGGGAAGCTGCGCGAAGCGGAGGGACGCTGCCCCCGCTGTCACGAACTGCGCGAGTTGGAGTTGACTCACGCCATATATGGTGACGAGGATTACCTGGACAGAACGCTGGCGGATATGGGCCTGCCGCCGTATGATATCGTAATTGGTCGGGATGGACTGGATATGGCAGCTTTCCTGCTGGCCGCCGACCGGAAGCAGGCTTTGGGCTGTCTGGCTTGACGATTCTGTTCTTAGGGACGGTTTACTATGAATGACGAGAAGTCTGCTGAGATTAGCGGCAGTGACGAGCCAAGAATCTCGCTGCAGCCGTCGCAAGAGTCCCCGGGCTACGGGGGGAGAGATGTAGTGGTGATGGTGGCCGAATCGGTGCTGGCGGAGGTCCGCCGCCACGGCCGGCAGGATACCTCCCGCGAGCAGGGCGGCATTCTGATTGGGACGGTGGCCTCCAGTCAAGATAAGACCTACGTCAATGTGGAGGCGGTGATAGCGGCACCGCAGACTCGAGCAAAGCGCACCAGCGTCACCTTCACTCACGATAGCTGGGCACATATCAATCAGGTCAAAGACAGCGACTACCCCGACCAGGACATTGTGGGCTGGTATCACACCCACCCGGGCTTCGGGATATTTCTGTCTGACTATGATACGTTTATCCATCGCAACTTCTTCCCGGCGGCCTGGCAGGTGGCGTTAGTCCTTGATCCGCTTTCTAACGAGTTCGGGTTCTTTGTCTGGAAAAGCAACGAAATTATCCCGCGCAAGCAGTACAATGTCTTCAGTCCGCTGGCAGCGCCCGCCAAGCCGTCGGTGTCAGAGCGGATCCCCTCGTCAGCAGAGCCGGTGGCCCCGTTGCCGGCAGACCTCGTAGCCCCGCCAATGCCTAGAGCTGCCAACATGGTTACGGTCGTGGCGCTGATGGTGCTGGCTTTGCAGATAGTTACGCTTCTGGCGCTTTTCAAGGGGGGAGCCGGGGTCACCGAGAGGCCGCCGGAGCAGCCTGCCCAGTTGGCAGCGCAGGTGGGCAAGTTGGAACAGCAGATTGCCGAAACGCAGGCCCAAGTTGAGGAATTGAGCAAGGAGCAGAAAGAGCCTGCCGAGCCTGTGCCCAGTAGTGCTGGGGCTGGTCCTGAGTATGAGTGGTACAAGGTCAGGTACGGTGACAGCTTGTGGAAGATTGCCAGGAAGCACTATGGCGACGGCACAAAGTACACAGTTATTGCCGCTGAGAACGAAATCGCACTTCCCAGGGCAATAATCAATCCCGGGCAGAGACTGCGATTGCCCAAGCTGGCAGAGGAGAGCCGTGACGCCGAATGACGACAGCGCAGAACTGGAGATCGAGCTTGAGCAAACGCCCCCAGCCGAGCTGGCGCAGGGGCTTGATCCCGCCGACGAGGAAGCGCGACCTCTGCTGAAACTGGGACAGCCGGGCGGGCAGCAGCGCGTCTTTGTGACTTACACCTGCCTGAAACAGATGCTGGCTCATACCCAGCGGAATCTGGACGCGGAAATTGGCGGCATTCTGCTGGGGCAGGTCTTCCGCAGCGACAGGGGAGTCGTGACAATTCTGGCGGAGGCGGTGGCGGCGGCCCGCACTGACGCGGGGATGGGCCATGTGACCTTCTCGCACGAGACCTGGGCCGACCTCTACCAGTATCTGGAGTCGTTGGCCACTGATGCGGATATTGTCGGTTGGTATCACACCCATCCCGGGTTTGGGGTGTTTTTCTCAAGCCAGGACAGATTCATTCAGGAGAATTTTTTCGGCGGGACAGGACAGGTTGGCCTTGTGGTTGATCCCGTCGCGGACAGTGTGCTGCTGTTTGTGTCTCATGAGGGCGAGACGGCCACCTGTAATGGCTTTTGGGTGACGGGTGCCGAGGAGAATGTAGTGGCGGCGCGCCAATTGATAGCTAAACTCACTTATGCAAAGAAAGAAGCGGGCCGACGCGGCTGGCTGGCGAGCTGGGGGCAGAGGTTGCAGGGGGCATTAGGCCGCAAGCAGCCGACCGAACAGCCGGTGCCCCCCGATGAGGAAGTTTAGATAGATTATGAACGCGAGACTGCGTCGATTATATGCTGACTACCAACAGGTCCGCAGCGACTTTGCGGGGCATCCCTATATTGATGTCGAGCCGCTTCGGGGTAACCC
>JALGTD010000262.1 GCA_029821515.1 Candidatus Zipacnadia bacterium
CGAATTTCGAGCACTACTAGCGCCGCTGACCGTCCTTCGTACGCTGCTAGCCGGAGGCTTGATCTACCTGGTCGGTATCCACATTCCCGTCACCGGCTGGGTGACACTATTCAAGTGCTTGGGCCTGGCCGTCTCCTACGGCCTGATCCTTATGCTGATGGGCGAGCTACACAAAGACGACCTGACGCCAGTGGCCTTCTGGCGCGGGGGATAGCAAGCTATCAAATTCAGCAATTGCTCATACCGCTTATCCTAAAGTCCATCTGAGACCAACCAAGTCGGACTCGTCTAAGGCACCGCAATCCTCACCCAATATACCCCGATCTGGTCTGCATCGCCTGCGTAGTAGCCACAGAAGACATCTCCGTTGGGCAGTAGCTTGCCGGTCGGCAGACCGAAGGTCCACAGGCTCATATCCTGGAGGTGGTCGGCTGTACTGTCGGCCGGTGGGACGGCAGGCATAGGCTTTTCGTAGAAGACCAGAGCACTTTCCTGGGCCCACGTTCTCCCCCCATCCTGGCTCAATAGCGCACGCAGGCACGGCGGTTCGTAGCGGTGTACTGACAGCAACAACACATCACTGCCGCCCAGCGCGACGGGTACGCTGGGCTGGCCAGCGATGCCCGTTGGTGCGGGCTTTGTCCACGTCTTCCCGTCGTCGCTGCTCACAGCCCAGTGCAGGTCAATGTCCCGCCCACCGAGGTTGTTGTACGTCCAGAAGATGGCCAGGATTGTCCCGTCAGGCAGCAACGCGTGCCGCTGATCCCAGTAGAACAGCTCCCGCGTGGGATCATGCGCAGCAACCTGAGCATCCTCCCAGGTATATCCGCCGTCATACGAGAAGACAACCCCCGCCTTCTGCAGCCACGGACTGGGGTCGAAATATTCCTTATTGACCTCGAAAGGCGCCATCAAGGTGCCGTCAGGGAGCGGAATAATCGGGCCGGTGGGAGTTGCCTGGATAAAGGGCGACGGGTCAATCTCACGGAACTCAGACCAGGTATACCCACCATCGGCCGACTCTGTAAGCAACATCTTGACCGGTAGCAGGCCCTCCGTCTCGGGATGGAAAAACGGTGCATCCGGGTCACTGTCATCAACCCAAAGCACTGTCATAAGCAACCGCCCCGGAGAGATTTCTGCGAGGTACCCCATAGCCGGCCTGCCGGATGTGCCCTGATAGGACCAGCAGAGGTTCACATCCATTCGCTGCCAGGTCTTTCCCTCATCTAACGACTCGAAGAAGAACAGGTCGCTGGTGGAGGAATTCTTCGCAGGTCCCACCTGGCAGTTCGCGATCAGACGTCCGTCCGCGAGCACCTCAATGGCAGGAAAGCACACGCTCTTTTGGTTCAGATGCTCCTCCGGATTATCAAAGATGGTACCCTGATCAATAACCTTCATAGCTTCACCTTCTCTATACATCAAAGACGATTCGTGCTTCTAACCCCCGGGGCGTGGCGACGATGTGCAGGTCGTGGTAGGTTACTGCTTTGATACCTACTAGCAGATGGGGGCGGGCTTGGTCAATAGGGATCACCGCAGCAGTGCATTCAGCCTGGAGGACATCTTGATAGAGTTGAGTGACACCAAAGTCAACCGGCACCAAGTCCTCATCTTCGTACAGATACAACAACTCGGGTAGGCATTGCAGCAGCAGTCGTTCCGGGCTGTCCGCCTCAGTGGCGAACTCAACCTGCCTGGTAGTAGTCACTGCCTCGGCCTCCACCATCAGACTGATTACACCACGGCCCGCGTTCTGGATAAGCTCACGCAGATCTTTGCCCCGGGCCACAAGAGCATAATCCGCAGTGTGCTCAACCTGTTCAAACGGCTTCATTGTCTGCTGCCGCGCTTTCTTACAGCTCCAGCAACTTGCGCGCTTTGTCAGCGATATGCTCGGCGGTCAGTTCAAAGACCTTCATAAGCTCCCAGGGCTCACCCGATTCGCCGTAACGGTCCTGGACGCCGACCATATCCAGTTTTACATTGCCGCTCAGCCCAGCCCTACAAATAACCCCGGCAACTAGATTCCCAAAGCCGCCGACCTGGTGCTCTTCAGCGGTGATAACCACCTCAGCGTCATGCGCGGCACTGCCAATGGCCTCAGCGTCCAGCGGCTTTACGGTATGGGCATTGACCACCCGCGTCTCGATGCCGTAGTCCTCTTTAAGAATCCACGCAGCCCGCATCGCCTCGGGGACCATTGGCCCACAGGCAATGATAGCCAGCACCTCGCCTTCAGACTGGTAGTCACAGGCCAGAGTGGTCTCGAAGGCATCTATGAACTGCTCATGCTCACCGCGGTAGCGGATGACATTGGCTACGCCAAATTTGAAGGGCGTCTCGTCGTCGGTCACTACGGGAGTAGCCTCACGGGCGTAGCGAACCACTGCTGGCCCGTCAATCGCGGCAATAGCCTTAGTCGCACGGGCAGTCTCAGGAGCATCGCAGGGCACTTCCATACTGAAATTGGGCAGACAGGTGATGAGGCTGATCTCCTCCAGCGCCTGGTGGGTAGCCCCGTCGGCTCCCACCGAAATACCCCCGTGAGCGTCGGCTACCTTGACATTGAAATCGTTGTAGCCAACCGTGGTGCGCAACTGATCCCAGTTGCGGCCGGTGACAAATACTCCATAGGAACCAATAAAGGCGAC
>JALGTD010000263.1 GCA_029821515.1 Candidatus Zipacnadia bacterium
GTCAGCAGGCTAGGTGATTAGCGTCCTCCGGTCAGCATCCACGAGTGACTACCCACACCAAGCAACGGCTGGGATCTTGGTGTGTCTTGATCACAAGCAGATCTTCTCAGCGCGACAGCTCAACAGACTACAAGTGAGCGTTGGACAGAGGCTACATCGTGGCTGTCTCTAAACACAAGATTACAAAGCTGGCCAATAGTCTGGCCGACGCCAAGGGTGCTCAGGATCGACAGTAAATAATCGATACATTGGTAGAAATTGGCTCACCGGCGGTGCCCCGGCTAGTCCAATTGCTCCAGGATGGAGACTATAAGGTCCGAATGGCCGTTGCCGGCGGGCTGGGCGAAATCGGCGACGACCAGTCAGTAGAGCCGCTCATCCACAGCCTCAGCGATACCAGCAAGAACGTCCAGCGGGTGGCCACTGAAGCGCTCAGCAATATCGGCGAGCCAGCAGTCTCGGCGCTACTGGATGCTCTAATCGGCAAAGATCAACTGGCCCGAAAATGGGCGGCCGAGGCCCTGGGCAACATTGGCGATGCCTCGGTTGCCCAGCAGCTTATCGCGCGGCTTAATGATCCTAATATTGAGGTCCAGCGTGCTGCGGTAACCGCCCTGGGCGACCTTAAGTCCAAGCGCGCTATTGAGCCGCTCATTGAAGTCCTGTCATCAGAGAATATTGAACTGGCTCGGGCCGCTACTGAGGCCCTCGGGCAGATACGCAGTAACGTAGCCATTGACCCGCTGGTCTCTGCCCTAAGCTCGTTCAGCGAAGATGTCCGCAGCGCAGCAGCCCAGGCACTGGCCCATATCGGCTCACAGGCCGTTCCCGCCTTGCTTGAAGAGCTGGGAACTGCTGACCGCGACTTGCGCCTCTATATCGTGGCGGTTCTGGGCAATATTGGCGACGACCGGGCCCGCCGCGCTCTGACCAAAGCCCTGCAGAATCCCGACGAACGCGTCGTGGCAGCCGCGGCTATTGCTTTAGGGCAGCTCTGCAAGCATTCGTCCGTAAAACATCTGGCTGAACTGAGCGATTCCAGCTATGCTTCGGTGCGCTGTGCCATTGCTCAGGGGTTGGGATCAATCGGAATGGCCAATGCCGTCGAGCCGCTCAGCCACTTGCTACAGGACAATGATTGGGTCACGCGCATGGCCGCAGCCGGTGCGCTGGGCGAAGTGGGCAGCCGTAAGGGTGTGCAGCCTTTGATACAGTCTCTGGCGGACCCAGAGTGGAGCGTGCGTTTGCACAGCGCCAAAGCCCTCGGCCAAATCGGCCAGAAAAAGTGCGTCACCGAAGCACTAGCCAGGGCACTCGACGACCGCGAGGACCTGGTCCGACGAGAGGTCGCACTAGCCTTGGCCAAATTGGGTGCCCCTGAGGCCACCGAAGCGCTAAAGGAGTTCGCCAGCACCAGCCAGAGCGAGGAAGCTACCCAGGAGATTGCTGAAGCCCTGGCACTGGCCCAAGAAGAGCCGGAAGCTGACTAACCCCGGTTTCCGGAGATTGACTGCTCGTGGCTGTCACCTGTCCCAGCAGCAGGCTGACGTTACTGGTCAGCGTGCGCCCCGCCGCCAACTGTCCAAGGGCTTGCCCTGTTGCACACTCTTCGAAAGATAGTATATAATATGAGCCGGGTTGCTGGCTGCTTTTCACGCAGTATCCCTTCACACCTTTGATCGCTTAGCACTGGATTGTGCATGCAAATGTCTTCGGCAATTGATCCGCTGAAAGTATCGAACAAAGAGACCCTATCAGAGATCAGCGAGCACGAGCAGATAGCCACTGATAAGCTCCAGGCCGGTATCAGCTCTGGAGAAATCGTGGTGTTCGGCGATGTCCAGGGCCCGGTGCGCCCCTTGGCCATCGGGGCGGGATTGTCCACCAAAGTCAATGCCAACCTTGGCACCTCGCCCGACTTCCCCGATCTCGACCAGGAGCTGGGCAAGCTCCAGGCCGCCGTCACTATGGGGGCCGATACAGTAATGGATCTTAGCACCGGTGGAGACCTGGATGAGATCCGTCGGGCCATCCGCGAGCAATGTCCGGTGACTCTGGGAACGGTGCCGATCTATCAAGCAGCCATAGAGGCCGGCGGGCAATTCGGCGATATCACCAGGATGAGCCCCGATCAGATCTTTGAGGTGATCGAGCGTCACGCCCAGGACGGCGTTGAGTTCATGACCCTGCACTGTGGCGTGACCCGCTGGAGCCTGGAAGAATTGGACAGAGCGCCCCGCGTGTGCGGAATAGTCAGCCGTGGGGGAAGTATGCTGGCCCGTTGGATGCAAGTCAATGACGCCGAAAACCCCCTGTATGACCAGTTTGATCGTCTGCTGGACATCCTGGAGGGGTATGGGGTGGCCGCCAGCCTGGGAGACGGCCTGCGACCGGGCGCTGTCGCCGACGCGAATGATCCCGGACAGATTGCCGAGATGCGGGTGCAGGGCGAATTGGTCTCGGCCGCGCGCCAGCGGGGCGTGCAGGTCTTCGTCGAAGGCCCCGGGCATATGCCTATCAACCAGATCAGCGGCATGGTCGCGCTTCACAAGCAATTGTGTCACGATGCCCCCCTGTACGTGCTGGGACCACTGGTCACTGACGTCAGCCCCGGCTATGACGACATCACCGCTGCCATCGGCGGGACACTTTG
>JALGTD010000264.1 GCA_029821515.1 Candidatus Zipacnadia bacterium
CGAAGGCACAGCTAGCTGAGGTCACCGCTGAGCAAGCTCTGGATCATCCCACCTGGCAGATGGGCCCGAAGGTGACCGTTGACTCGGCCACGCTGATGAACAAGGGCTTCGAAATCTTCGAGATGAAATGGATGTTCGGCCTGGAGTTTGAACAGATTGAGGTCGTGATTCATCACCAGAGCATCGTCCATTCTCTGGTGCAACTGGGCGACGGCAACCTGCTGGCGCAACTCGGGCCGCCCGATATGCGCCTGCCCATTCAGTATGCGCTTTTCTATCCCGACCGCAGGCCGAACCAGTTGGCCCGCCTGGACCTGGCCGAGGTGGGCTCACTGACCTTCGCCGCCCCCGATCCTGAAAAGTTCCCCTGCCTGCGGCTGGCTCGGGAGGCTGGCCGCAGTGGACAGAGCTACCCGGCAGTGCTCAACGCCGCCGACGAGGTAGCGGTGGCCTGGTTTTTGCAGGATAGAATTGACTTCATGGATATACCGCGGTTGATCGAGCAAGCCTTGGAGGAACACGAGCCTTTTTCCGTGAATAACCTATCTGACGTAACCACGGCGGACCAGTGGGCGAGAGACTATCTTGGACAAATCGCCGCCGACAGGAGGTAATTCGGTAGCAGGCAGTAGCCGAACTTGAACAATGATCGAGCAGATAGGCAACTGGGCCAACCAGATATTCTGGGTTGTCTTCATTCTCGGCTTGTGTATATTCAGTCATGAATTGGGGCACTTCATCGCCGCCAAGCTCTCCCGCATGCGGGTGAAGGAATTCGCCTTTGGGTTGGGGCCGCTGGTAGGAGGTCTGAAACGAGGCGAGACAGTCTACGCCATCCGCGCTATCCCCTTTGGGGGCATGGTTGACATCGCCGGTATGGAGCCAGGCGAGCCTGATGTTCCCGGCGGCTTTCATACCCGTCCCCGCTGGCAGCGCTTTGTGACGATCTTCGCCGGCGTCTTGATGAACGTAGTCCTGGCCATGGTGCTTTTCTGGATCATAAACGTCTTCCACGGAGTGCCCATAGCAGACAGTCGGGCAGTGATTGTCGGCAAAGTGATGCCGGCGACACCAGCAGAAGCCGCTGGCCTGCAGAAAGGCGACGAGATCGTAGCCGTTGACGGGAACCAATACGGCCTGCAAGTGGCAGGTGTGGAGCCTGGCTCGCCCGCTGACCAGGCCGGCATTACTCCTGGCTACTTCATACTCGCCGCCAATGGCAGAGATGTCGCTGTTCCTACAGGGCTTATCGAAGTCTTGCAACAAGCTGAGACCGATACAGTGCAGATAGGGGCGATGGACCCGGGGGCAAACAGCCTGCCTGAGGCAATAGTGACTGCCCGGTTGCCGCAGATATCGGGGGAGGGCCAAATCAGCGCACTATTCGATAGGAGGATGCTGGACCTGCGCGCGGCCCCCGAGGTCAAGGCTGACATCTCCATGGTGCCGCTTCGGGAAGTGTTTGAGGAGACCAACGGGGTGCTACACTGGTCTGCTCAGGAAAAGAAGATCCGTGCGGTTAACGAAGAGCTGGATATTAATCTGCAGATTGGTAACTCTCTGGTTAGAGTCAACGACCAAGAGCGACAGTTGATTCTGGCTCCATATATCAAGCGTGGCCGCACCATGGTTCCGCTCCGATTCTTAGACGACATTTTGGACGTAGCCATCAGCCCTAGCCAAGCTATCATTGTAGCCCACCAGCACCTGGGCCTGACCTTTAGACCACTCGACCAGTCAACAGTGACCCGCTACCTGGCGCTGCGGCCGGGGACTGAAGTCAATATAACGGTTGCTCGCGACAACAGCAGGGCCACCCTGACAGTCTCTTCGCAAACGGTTTGGAGAAGACTGGAAACAATAACAAGAGATGGTCAGTTGGACTCGCCTCACCGCAAGATTGGTCGAATCGGCGTCTTGCTCAGCCCCCCAACTCAGCGTGTCGGTATCCTCAAAGGCCTGGTGCTGGGCGCCAAGCAGTCCGTTGCCGCAGTGAAGATGGTCATTGAATCGGTGCAGGCGATGATAGCCCGCAAGATCACCGCTGAGCCGGTCGGCCCGATCGGAATTACGGCAATGATCGCCGAGCAGGCCCAGGCGGGGTGGGCGACGGTACTGTCATGGGGTGGTATCATCAGCGCTAACCTGGCGGTGATTAATCTTCTGCCAATACCGCCCTTCGATGGCTTTCATATCGTCCTAATCGGCTACGAAGGCATCATTCGCCGACGCATTCGCCCGAAGCCCGAAATGGCCATTCGCCTGGCCGGCATATTCCTGGTACTGGTGCTGTTCGCCTGGCTGATGACCAAAGATGTGATCAATCTGTGGCTGTACGGAACTCCTTAGGACAGACTACCAGCGCCGGCTAATAGCGCCCGAAGCCGATGCTCGCTTAGTGATCCGGTGCCCTGCCTATGCATAATGCCTCGGAGTCAACCAACTTCCCGCCGCAGCGCAGACCTACGCGGGCAGTGCGCGTCGGCGAAGTAACCATTGGCGGAGAAGCGCCGGTTTCGGTCCAGACTATGACCAAGACCGATACTGCCGACGTGGAGGCAACGCTGCGCCAGGTCGGGACGGCGGCCGGCGCCGGTGCCCAGATTGTGCGCGTCGCCATTCCCTCGCACCAAGCGCTCGATGGCTTTGCT
>JALGTD010000265.1 GCA_029821515.1 Candidatus Zipacnadia bacterium
GGGCCAGTTCTTCGGTATTCCACAGATACACACCCATCGAAACCAGCGAGTAGTCCGGGTTGTTAGGGATTGGCTTTGGCGAGGTGGGCTTCTCTTCAAAACCAATGATATACCCGGACTGGTCGGTCTCCACCACGCCCAGTTCGGTGCAGTATTCACGGGGCATAGGGCAGCAGGCTATGGTGAGTTCGACCTCACTATCCAGATGCTGATCTAACATTAGCCCGTAATCCATCTTATAGGCGTGGTCACCTGAGAGCACAAACACCCAGCGAGGACGTTCCTCTTGGAGCATGAACAGATTCTGGTAGATTGCATCAGCGGTGGCGGCATACCAACGGTCGGCAAATATCCTTTGGGGAGGGACGATGTCAACAACCTCGCCCAGCGCTTCGACGAATAGGTTAGACCAGCCTTGCTGAATGTGGCGGTGTAAGGAGGTGGCCGCGTATTGAGTGAGCAGATGAACTCGCTTCAGATTCGAGTTGACACAGTTGCTGAGAGTGAAGTCAATGATGCGGTAGTTGGCAGCGAAGCGGAGGGCTGGCTTGGCCCGGCGGCGAGTCAGCGGCAGCAGGCGCTGGCCCTGGCCCCCCGCCAAAACCATAGCAACTGCGTCCTTGATGGAGCCGAAATCATCGCTGCCAGCCATCTATTCGGGTTCCCCTGTTTCTTGGGTCAACTGTCGGCTGATTCTAACGCTTTAGCGATCTGCTCTTTAAGCTCGCTGAGGTCGGAGGACTTGATGACGTAGGCCTCCGCCGCCCAGGTCATGAAGTCGTCTTTGTAGCTGGGATAGGCGGTGTGCAGAATAATGGGCAATTGCCGGTCCATGTCCAGCATCTTGGCCATAGTCTCGACACCGTTCATCCCGGGCATCGCGATGTCCAGCACGGCACAGTCAATCTCACTGTCAGCGACCGCCGCAACTGCCTCCTGGCCGGTGGAGGTCAGTATGACCTCATAGCCCTCCAGCTCTAGCTCTTCCCTATAGAGCAGGCGTTGGTGCTCGTCGTCATCAACGATTAGAATCGTCGCCATTGTGCTCGCTCCCCTTAGACGGCATATCATCAGTCCTGCGCTGCTTTGTTACTCTGAGTTGGCATAGGCAGGGCAATTACAAAGGTAGTGCCTTTGCCTTTCTCACTGCTAACTCTTAGTTCGGCTCCGTGCCGCTCAACTATTCTCTGGCTCAAGGCCAGGCCCAGGCCGGTGCCAGACGGCTTGGTGGTGTAGAATAGGTCGAAGACCTCATCAACGTGTTCTTCACTGATTCCCGCACCAGTGTCTGATACATACAGTTCGACTGACTCTTCGCTGTGCCGAGCACCTATCTCCAGCACGCCGCCGTCGGGCATTGCCTCCACACCATTGCGGACGAGGTTGACCATAACCTGTTGGAACTGGTCGTGGTCCAAAAAGACCCCGGGTAGATCCTGCTCAACATTCACGCGGATCTCCACGTTAGCCTGCTCGGCCAGGCTCTCGGTGACCTGGCGAGCATACTCTACCAGCGGCTCGACGCGATCGAGAACCAGCCCACTGGACGGGGCTTTAGCAAAGTCCAGCAGGCGGCTGAGGATATGTTCAAGTCGCTCAACCTCGTCCAGGATAATCTGGGAGTTGCGTAGGATACGGTCGAGTTCATCAGGACCTCGCAGCATAGAGCGGGCAAAGCCGCCGATAGTGGCAAGCGGGTTGCGGATTTCGTGAGCCACCATTGCCGTCAATTCCCCGACGGCGGCCAGCTTCTCGGCTTCAATCTTCTCTTTTTGGGCGGTGGCCAACCGTTCGTTTGCCTCCTCCAGTTGCGCGGCCCGCTGCTGAATTTCCTCATAAGCCCGGGCGCGGTCAATGGCCAGTGCTGCGTGGTTGGCCAGAGTGTTGAGAAGCTGGACATCGGCCTCGGAGATCGGGTCACGAGTGACGAAGTTGTCGGCAATTACTGCACCGATGGCTTCTCCCTCCATCAGCAGAGGAGCAACGACGAAATCGTTGGTCTTCAGCAATCCGTACAGGTGCTCCTCAACACGGGGATCGTTGGCGCCATTCGTAACATGAGCGGTCTGTTCCTCAACGAGCACTGCTGTGGGTAATATATCAGTTTTCGCCAGGGAGAACTGCAGCTCTTCGACCAGTTCGCGCAAGGGTTGTTCTTCCGGGGTGGGAAGTTCCGACTTATTAGCCAGCAGATCATCAAGGGTACGAGGTTCCTCCAGTTGGGACCAGATCTCGTATGCCTGCTCGGCGTCGCGCGGCCCGACGGCCATCTCGCCTTTGAGCATTCCGGCCTCTTCGTCTACCAGCAACAGGATAGCCCGGTTGAAGCCCAGACCGGCAGCCCCGCCCGCCGTCATTGCTGTAAGGATAGCATGGAGCAGTCGCGGCAGCTCTACAATGCTCAACATAACCCGGCTAATCTGCTGGATGATGTCGCGTTCGTAAAGCTGGCGGTGCTGCTCCGAGACATCCTCAATAGTAAGCAGGACAAGCTCTTTGCCCTCGCAGGTACACGGATCCAGGCGGATATCAATGATGCGTTCGCGATGGTCGGCTGTGGGCTGGCGGTAGCCGCACCAGTGGGTAGCGTCTTGGTGGGTGAGAGTATTATTTATTGCTTCGGCAAGGCCTGCCTCAGAT
>JALGTD010000266.1 GCA_029821515.1 Candidatus Zipacnadia bacterium
GTTAGCAGTACGAAGATTCCCGGTCCGGTGGGCAATCTCCTCCCCGTCTACCGCCACTACCTGGCCAGCGTGCTGGCGTACCCGGGCTATGCAGTCTTCGGCGCTGGGCACAGAACCGTCTGGTGCCAGTGGCGGAGCCAGCAGCAGCGTGTTTACTACCGCGCCGCCTCCTGCTCGCAGCCAGTTCAGGGCACGGAGCGCCTCCACCAGTTCAAATCCGACCAGTAGATCAACCTGCCCGGGGACTGGCAGTGGGGCGGCCACCCGTCCTGCTGGCGAGAAGCGCACGTGCGAGACCACAGTACCGCCGCGCTGGGCCATACCGTGTACTTCGCTCTTCTTAATGTCAAATCCTTCCTGCAGACAAGCCTGGGCGATGATCTCGGAGGCGGTCAGCACTCCCTGGCCGCCGACTCCCACCACCATAATTGAGGTTGTATTGTCTGTATTCATTGGTGATTGTCACTATGCGACGGATCAGACAAGCTTAAGTGCATCGCGCGGGCAGATCTGGGCGCAGACACCGCAGCCGTTGCACAGGGCGGGCTGCACCTGGGGGCGGCGCCGATCTCCCTCGCCTTCGTCTGCCGGTGCTGCAATTAGGGCGGGGCAGCCTATCTGCAGGCAAAGCCCGCAAGCCACACACGCCTCAGCGTTAAATTCAATGTGCTCCGCCACCGGCCCACGCAGCAGCACGCAGGGCTGACGAGCAATTACTACGGAAATCTCCTCGGCTTCGATCTCCGCGCGGAGGGCCTCTTCGAGTCGCGCCACATCATACGACTCTACCACCTGCACGCGCTGGACGCCAACTGCCCGACACAGCGCAGCCAGATCCAGTTCGGGTGCCGGCTGGCCGCGCAAATTCTTTCCGGTGGCTGGATGGAACTGCCCGCCGGTCATCGCCGTGGTGCGGTTGTCCAGGATCACCACGGTGGCCGCCGACTGGTTGTAGACCATATTGATGAGACCGGTAATGCCAGAATGAATGAAGGTAGAATCGCCGATGACCGCCACAATGGGCCGCTCGCCGTTGTAGACTTGTGAGATACCGTGAGCCTGGCCTATTCCCGCACCCATACACAGACAGGTGTGGAGCTGCTCCAGCGGGGGAAGGGCCCCCAGTGTGTAGCAGCCAATATCGCCAGTCACATAGCACTTAAGCTTCTTCAGGACATGGAAAACGGGCCGATGCGGACAGCCCGCGCACATTACCGGGGGCCGTGGCGGAACTTCGGAGGTAGGAAGCTGTGCAGGTTCGATGCCGTCTATTACCTGAGTGGCTGCCTGGGTGGAAAGTTCTCCGAGCAGCATACTGTCCGGCTTGGCATCGCAGGCAATACCCAATGCCCGGATTTCTCTCTCCAGTACCCGGTCCAGCTCCTCGAATACTATCAGCCGCTCCACATTGGCAGCAAACTTACGCACGACTTCTGCAGGGAAAGGAAAGGGCATACCAATCTTCAGGAAACTGGCCTGCGGGGCGGCTTCCCGAGCATACTGATAAGCAATGCCGGAAGTGATGATGCCCAGGCTGGCCTCGCCGGGTTCGATGCAATTGAATTCGTCACTGTTGCTGAGCTCAGTCAGCCGCGCCAGTCGGTCCAGCAGGTCACGATGTCGCCTGCGAGCGTGGGCGGGAATCATTACATACTTGGCGGCATTCTGCGCTGGCTCATGGGCTGGTTGTGGGGGGATAGCTTCACCCGACTCGATCACAGTTTTGCTGTGGCTGATGCGGGTAGTAGTGCGTAGCAGCACCGGTATATCATACTGCTCGCTGATTTTGAAGGCGCGCTGCGTAAACTCCAAAGCTTCCTGGGAGTCTGATGGCTCCAGCATCGGGATTTTGGCGGCGAAGGCGTAGTGGCGGTTGTCCTGCTCATTCTGAGAGCTGGCCATACCCGGGTCATCAGCGGTTACAATGACCAGCCCGCCTTCAACGCCGGTATATGCAGATGTAAAGAGGGGATCAGCGGCGACGTTGAGGCCCACGTGCTTCATTGTTGCCAAAGCGCGTACGCCCGCCAAAGAAGCACCGACCGCCGCCTCCAGAGCGGTCTTCTCGTTGGGCGCCCACTCGACGGGAGTATCAGTCAAATTAGCCAGGGTTTCCAGGATTTCCGAGGAGGGTGTTCCCGGATAGCCGCTGGCGAAGCTGACACCAGCTTCACAGGCGCCGCGAGCAATTGCTTCGTTTCCCGAGGATAGAACTGTTGGCATCAGCTAAGAGCTGTCTCCGTTCACTTATAAAGTGAAGAGGCTAAACGGGGCCGGGCATAGCAATTGATAGACATAATAACAGCCCCGTGACCCCGTGCGGGGCCACGGAGCAGTTATCTGTTTCTTTGTCTGGCTATCCGTCAGCGGCGGTTAGAGCTACTTAAAGCCCATCTGCCACTGAGCAGCGATCTGATCGGCGGTGCGGGGACAACCGGCCTTGTTTTCGCCGTTGGTGTACTGGACGGTTACCTTGTTATTGGCGTCAAGGTGCTGGGCGTAGCCGACGTGCAGGGCATCATACTCGTTGCCCGAGCTGCCAGTATTGGGATCGTACTCTTCGTACTTGACGAAGGCCGTCCCGCCTTCGGTCAGACCGGTGTAGCTGACCTGGCCATACCAGCCGTC
>JALGTD010000267.1 GCA_029821515.1 Candidatus Zipacnadia bacterium
ACGCTGCCGACATCTCTCGAGTTCCAGCCACTCCTCATAGGCCAAGTGCTTGTCAGCACCTTCGAGGTACGATTCCATAACGCACACCCGTAGAACGTGATAAGCAGAATACGCTATCACCCACCCAGCTATTACCACCCACACATTGTAGACAATTCCCTCAGCCATCAATTATGGGCCCTCGCTGCTAACTGTGATACCCGCCAAGTCCGCGATGCTCCATTTTGTTTGCTGGTGTTGCCACATTCTCTATCCGCCTCCTGAAACTGAATCCGTATCGGTCCGTCAAACCGTACCTTCAGATGGCCTGTGTGCGCTTTACCCATTGAGTGCCTTCCGTGACCCCAGGTGCCATTGCCCCATGTGAGCTTGCAATCAGGGTTTCTTACAGTTCTTGTATAGTCTCCACCCATTTTAACTGGGGAAAGCAGGGCTAAACCATCCGCTCTATCTCACATCCGGAAGCGTTCGCCCAGGTAATATTTCCGCGCGATTGGGTCGTTCGGCAACTGTGCAGAGGGGCCATGGGTGCGGATCTTGCCGTCAGATATTATGTAGGCTCGGTCGGTTATTCCCAGAGTCTCCCGCACGTTATGGTCAGTGATGAGAATACCTATCTCCTCGGACTGCAGGTTCACAACAATGCGCCGGATATCGTCAATGGCGATGGGATCAACACCAGTAAATGGTTCGTCGAGCAGGATAAACGACGGCGAGGTGCACAGGGTACGAGCAATTTCCACGCGGCGCCGCTCCCCGCCGGAGAGGACCTGTCCGAGCTGGTCGGCCAGGTGGCTGATGCCCAGCTTCTCCAGCAGCTCATCGGCCCGGGCGTTGCGCTGGGCCGCAGTCAGCGGCTGCAACTCCAGAATGAGCATCAGGTTATCACGCACCGACAGCTTGCGAAATACTGACGGCTCCTGGGCCAGATAGCCCAGTCCCCGGCGGCAACGCTGATGCATAGGCACGGCAGCCAGATCCTCGCCGTCCAGCAGCACCTGCTGTCCCTGCTCAGATCGGACGAGTCCCAGAATCATATAGAAGCTGGTGGTCTTGCCCGCGCCGTTGGGGCCCAGCAGGCCGACGATCTCGCCGCGCTCGACGCTAATATCCACGCCGTCTACCACACGACGACCACCATACGATTTGACAAGTCCCTGGGCGACTAGTGACATTGCAAAGCTCCGTTAATCTATTGCTTTTGACTCTCCGATGCCAGTGAGGTTTCTACCTGCAGGTGGGCCTTGTCTACCTCAATTATGCTTGTTTTCAGGTTAGCCGTGATACTATCGCCGACGAAATGAGCCCGTTGCGATGTTGGCTCTTCTGGTAGCGAAATGATGTCGGCCTCCGCCCCCCCACTGAGCACAACCTTCTCGTCCTTGCGCGAATAGGTGGCTCCCTGGCTGGCTGAGGCGACTATCTTGTATTGTTGGCCGTCCTGGTTAGCCTCGGTAATCAGCGAGAGATTAGTGGGTCCATGGGTGATGAGTTGCTCGATGGCATCCGACCCCGCTGACAGCTTGAATGTCATCTTCCCGGAGGTCAGCGTCGCCTTATATGGCCCGGCGATAGTCAGCTTGCAGTTGCCGGTGAAGACGAACTGATTGGTTTTCAGATTGAGTGTCATCTTATCGCCGCTGACTGTGCCGGTGCGTGTGGTAGTCTGGGCGGCAGGGCCTACCACGACTGCGGCCAGCAGCAAGACCAGGCTCAGCCCTACCAACAGCCAAGTGTATTTCACTAAAGAGTTCATAGTAGTTGCCTCCTACTTCGCATCGGTCTCATATCTAACCGCTCACTCGGGCGAAGTGCACTCCGCCGCTCATGCGTACCTGCTGGGCGCGGTTGTCTATTACCAGCCGATTACCGGTAGCCTGATAGTGGCCATAGCGAAAGCGAACCCCGCCCTCAGCCAGCAGCTTCTCGGTGTCAGTCTGATACACCAGACGGGACATCTCGAATAGTTGCGATCGGTCCGGCGTGTAGGCGCTCACACCTTCAGAGAAAGTAATCTTGCGCTGAGGGTAGCTCGCCAGGAACAGCGGGGCTTCGACTATCAGGCTATCTTGCCCCGGCCGCATCAATTCCCAGCGGATATCCTCGGCCCGCAGCACCTCGTTGTCCTCACTGTACCCAAACTGACCCTGTGCTGACACCTGCCAGACTATCTCGCCCGTCGCCTCATCACGCTGAGTTATCTGCGCGCCTTCTATGGTCAGGTTCGGGAGTGTGGCGGTTGACTGCTCAAGGCTAGGCCCAGTTGGCTCAGTTGTCTGCTGAACATTCTCCTCCGGAACAGCGGGCGGCTGCGGCGACAGCCTGGTGCCGATGATGACCGCGGCGATTGCCGCCAGCACCACGATAACGACGATTGTCAGGCCGATGCGGCTGCGCATCAAGTGTAAGCTCCTACAACGCCACCCGGTAGGTCGTCAAAGTCCGCCCTTCCCGACCTGCCTGCCCCACTCAGTTACCTGTAGCAAGTGATAGCCACGATGAGCCACGGGGACGACAACCTCACTCAGATACCCTTCTTCCAGCGCGGCCTGGAGCAGCGGTCCCACCGGCTCTCGGTCAGTCGACAGGCGGTTGAGCAGCTTGGGCTGGTAGAGCACATAAGTTATGCCCAGGCGGTTATATGCCGCCAGCAAATTCTCTGGCCCTGTCATTGTATCATAAATTATCATCCGATGATAGACAGGGTCACCCCAGAGGTAGTCTCGCTCCAGATAAAACAGGCGTACCTCCCCGTAGCTGATGACCTTCGCATCCGGGGGAGTGTGGCTGTTTATGTAGCTGATGACTGGATATGGCGCCAGGGAAGCGGCCAGATACTGTTCTTGGCTGACTGTGCCCGCCACGACAGGTAGCGCAATGTAAAGCGGAATCGCCTTTATTAGCAAAATGATGGCCAGCCACGTTGCGACAACGGTGAGGGTAGTTCCCCGCAAAAGACCTTTGTGTTGTGTACAACGGTGCAGGGCATAAGCGGCGGCAGGAGCCAGCAGAACTATCGTCGGCAGCAAGTAGCGGCTTTGCTGCATCGAGTAGAGCCACCAAATCCACAATAAACCGAACAAGATGAGCAGCACCTTCAACTTAGCGGGTCGGCCGGCCAAGGCCAGCAGCATAGGCGTGAATATTAGATATAGCGGGCCGATGGAGGATAACATAATGGCGGCCACTGGCGAGACGGGATCGGTGAACGGCGGTGGATTGAAGGTGAGATTGAAGGGGGCCAGCAGCAGGTGCAAGGGCGTGCGCGGGCCAACGAAGGTTCGCTTATACCAGGGCAGGGCGTCGAGAACCTCCGGCGGGGGCAGTTCGCCGACGCCAAACTGGAGCTGATGGTGGTGATACCACTGGGCTTGCTGCGCTGACCACTGCTCGCCCCCGAAAATGCTGTAAGCAAACGGATAGACCGGGTTGCCAGTGATTACCCAGCTCTTTATGTACCACGGCGAGGCGACCAGCAGCCCGACTGCCCCGAAGATAGCAACCGCCCGC
>JALGTD010000268.1 GCA_029821515.1 Candidatus Zipacnadia bacterium
ACTGGAGTACGGTTTCGAGGTCGTAGCCGGCGATCTCGACAATGATGGGGACCTGGACCTCGTCGGGACGGGGTGCTATAGGCCGACGCCGGGCGATGTTTCCTGGTTTGAGAATCCGGGCGATCCCAAAGGCCCCTGGGAGAAGCACATCCTCAAGAGCGATTGGTGCGAGGCCAACCAGGTTATCGTGGCGGACCTGGACAGCGACGGCCGGCTCGACATAGCTGTCACCGCCTGTAACCCCGCCAACGAATTCCGCTGGTGGCGGAACCTCGGGCCCCGGCAGGCAGCTCTCAGTGAGGAGGAAACGACCATGCAAGACAGATGTCACCAAGAGCAGTTCACTGTGTCTGTTAGTGAGCGCCAGTTCACGGTGACTGCGCTGTCACCACCGACAGATAAACTCGCGGATGATCCGTGCTTGCTGCTGACGTTCGGCCAAGACCAAAGTATCGCGCTGTTCTCGGAGCCTTACTCTTTGTGCGCCAATGCCTTCCTTGAACGCGGCCACCGCGTGCTCAGCTTCGACATGCCAGCCCACGGACAGCGCATCGACCACTATGGTAAGTGGATGGAAGGCTGGCGAAATGCATTTATGGCGGGCGCCGACCCCTTTACTGTGTTTGTCGAGGACGGGAGGGCCGTGATCAGCGAGTGCATCGACCGCGGCTGGGTCAAGCCGGGCAGGATTGCAGTTGCCGGTCCTTCTCGTTGCGGTTACATGGTCTTGCGTCTCCTCGCCGCCGATGACCGCATCGCGGCGGGAGCGGGACTGGCACCGGTCACCGACTTGCGGTACATCAGAGAGTTCGCAGGCGTACCCCGCGTATCGGGCCTGCGCCTGACTCGTTTCGTCGAGGGAATGGTGGGGAAGAATATCTACCTGGCGATCGGGAACCAGGATGAGAGGGTCAACACGGAAAGCTGCCGACGGCTATCGCGGGCCCTGGTGCGAGCCAATGAGAAGGCGGGCTACGACGAGTCCTATGTCGAGTTGCACATAACCAATGACGAGGGCCACCGCCTGGGTGATGCTTCGTACGCCCACGGGGCGGAGTCCTTGCTGAAGTGGATGTGTGGGCAATAGGCGGGAATGCCCGGCGCATAACTGTGCCTGACTGACTACTTCTCGACTACTTCTCGCGGGCGGCAGGGATCTGCTACTTGCGCCTGTGGTCAACCGCCGACCATCTACTGTACAAACTGGCAGCCGCAGTGGACTTCAGTTTCGTCTCTGAGCTAGCCGGTGATTGCTACTGCCCTGACAATGGGCAGCCTTCGTGGGATCCGCTGGTGTTATTCAATTAGAATTAAGTCAAGTTGCCGCTCTGATGAGTTTGTGAGCGCCATCACTTTTCCCTGGCCAACCCCAGGAAGGTGTCATACGCTTCGTCCCAGGCGTTAGAGGGATGCGGCTCGTAGCTGACAAGATCATACGAACGCCTGACTACTTCTCTGACTTGATCAAGTGAAGTCAAGCTCCCGCGAGCAACGGCCTGCAGTAAGATCGTGCCCGCTGCGGTGGCCTCCGCCGGGCCCGCCAGAACCGGTCGGTTGGTAGCATCAGCGGCAAGCTGGCACAGTAGCGTGTTCTTCGAGCCGCCGCCGACGATGTGAATCGTCTCGGCCGGTGTGCCTGTTACCCGATCCAGGTTCTCTATTGACTTGCGATAGCACAGCGCCAGGCCCTCCAACAGACAGCGGATGACCTCGCCGGGGTCGGCGGGAGCCTGCTGATCGGTTCGCCGGCAGAACTCTGCGATGTTGGTGGTCATATCACCTGGCCGGAAGAAAATCGGGTCGTCGAGGTCTACGACCGCACCGAAAGCGCGAGCGGCCGTCGCCATCTCGGCGAGTTGCGCATAGCTCCAGTCATGGCCCTCCTGGCGCCATTGCCGCTGACACTCCTGCACCGGCCACAGGCCGATGCTGTTGCGCACGAAGATAACCGTGTTGCACGCACCGCCCTCATTCATAAAGCCGCTAGCCAGAGCTTCTTCGGTAAGGATCGGCTCATCAAGCTGAGTGCCTACTACTGACCAGGTGCCGGAACTGATGAAGGTGTACTGCTTGGCGTTGCTGGGCACGGCGGCAGCAGCAGCAGCGGTATCGTGGCAGGCTGTCGCGATAACCGGCACATTGCCCAGGCCGACCTCCTCCACCACCGCCGGCAGGAGTGGCCCCAGGACAGTTGCCGTTGGGACTATTTCTGGCAGCAAGCTGGTGGGCAGGCCAACCTTCTCCACCAGGGGGATGCACCACGTGCGCTTCGTTGCATCGTAGAGTTGACTGTGGCTGGCAATTGTGGCCTCGGCGGTCCGCCGTCCACAGAGCCAGAACAGGAAAAGGTTCGGAATGAACAGCAAATCCTGAGCTACGTCCAGCGCCGGGCTGCCCTGCTTACGCATAGCCAGCAGTTGACCGAGAGTGGCAAAGGGGATATATCCCAGGCCGCTCTGCCTGTACAAGTCCCACTCGGAGACGCGCCGACTCAACTCGTCAATGATCCCCTCGGTGCGCACATCCCGGTAGCTATGCGGCAAACCCAGCAGTTCCCCGTGCTCATCCACCAGCCCAAAGTCCAGCGCCCAAGCATCCACCCCGATGCCGTCCAACTCCTGGCCATACTCATCAGCAACCTGTCGCAGTCCCTGCTTCACCTCCTCCCATAGCCTCAACACGTCCCAGTGCAGGCTGCCCAGTACGCGCACAGGTCCGTTGGGGAAGCGATGAATCTCTTGCATCTGCAGGCGCCCCTCAGCAACTGTCCCTACTACCACTCGCCCCCCTGAGGCGCCCAGATCAAGAGCGATGTACCTTTCACCACTATATGTCATTGTTGCTCTACCTACCATACTGAAGGGTAATCAGGCCGTGGAAGCAGTCCTGTCCCGTCGTCGCGGAAAACTTATACAAACACATACATACTCCATATAACATAGGGCGCTGCACATGTCAAGTAGGAAGCGGAGAAAGGTCGGGACAGCGCTGCTCGCAAACAATACAGGCCGTAGCTGCGGCTGCTTGCTCCGATTCCCAAGGCAAGCGGCATACTGTACTGCAACCAGCATTCGTAGACACAGCAGATCCAGTTTCAGCAAACCCGAAACCTCCACATCAAGGGGAAACCCAAGGCTTGACCGAAAGCGAAAGGAGCTATATACTACCAGCAGTACATGCCTAAGGATGCCCAAAAAATCTCAGCTAAGCCGTACCTTGAGCTGCCCCGGTGAACGTCACGAAAGAAGCTTGAAAATGAAGAAACTGTGTGCGATAGTTGCCATAATTGCGTTGGGCACTGGAGGGTTGTGGGCTGAGCCCTGGTTCACCGATGTGACGGCGGAGGTCGGTCTGGAGGGTGGCTCCAAGGCATCATGGGCCGACTACGACGATGACGGATGGGTGGATGTGTCTATCGGGACCCTATTCCACAACGAGAGTGGCAAGAGGTTTGTGCGAGCCGGGGAATACGGAGGCATCTGGGGTGACTGCGACAATGATGGCGACTTAGATCTGCTCGGCACGGGGGTGCGTCTAAACAACGGGGACGGCACTTTTAGTGATCGGATAGGGCTGTCCCTGCCTATGGAGGTAAGTAGGAGTGCTTGTTGCGGGGATCTGGACGGGGATGGTTTT
>JALGTD010000269.1 GCA_029821515.1 Candidatus Zipacnadia bacterium
ACTGGAGCCGCGCTCCTTTGAGCAGGCGGCTGAGCTGCTCCAATTACCCCAATGTGCAGGGATTAAGACTCATCCAGAGGAACACCTGGATCCTATTAGCGAGCAAGGGCGAGTGCTGTTCGAATTCGCGGCAAAACATGGGGCCATCGTGCTTACCCATAGTGGCGAGCAGAACTCGCTGCCCAGTGACTACGTGCCCTTCGCCAACGACTTCCCCGAAGTGACACTGATTCTGGCCCATCTGGGCCATAGCTGGAACGGCGACCCCACCCACCAAGTACGGGCTGTGCAAGCCGCGCGGCACGGCAACGTTTTCATTGACACGTCCAGCGCGATGAATCTTAGACCTCGACTGATCGAATGGGCAGTGGGAGAGATCGGTGCCGAGCGTCTGCTCTATGGTACCGACTCGCCCCTCTACTTCGCACCGATGCAGCGCGCCCGCATTGACTACGCCGAGCTCAGCCTCCAAGAAAAGCAGCTAATCCTGCGTGAGAACGCGGTTAAACTGTTCCAACTCTAAAAGGAGAAGTGACCCGTGCCAAGATTAACCACGGACTTTCTGCATGGCATCTGGGCTGGTGTGACATTGGCCTGGGACGAGCAATACCGGCTTGACGAGAAGATCTATGCGCAGAATATCGAGCGAACGATCGCCGCTGGCGTCCACGGGATCTATACTACAGGCAGCACCAGCGAGTTCTACGCGCTGAACTTCGACGAGTTTTGCCGAATGGTGGACATCCAGGCGGACCTGTGTGGCCGTGCGGGCATGCCGCTACAGATCGGCTGCAACGCCGACGCCACGCACAAGGTGCTCCGGATGCTGGAGTATGCCGCGGGGAAGGCGGAGGTGGGCGCCGTCCAGGTCACACTGCCCTACTGGATGGAATTGAATGATCGCGAACTATTGCAGTTTTTCCAGGACTTGTACACCACCTGCCCGGACCTGCCTCTCGTTCATTACAACGTCCCCAGGGCCAAGCGCTTCTTGCACGCTGATGATTACCTGCGCATTCTAGAAGTGGCTCCCAGCCTCATTAGTGTAAAGTACACGATGGCTGGCTCACACTTTGGTGAACTCCAAGAAGATATGCGCCGGACCCCAGGGCTATGCTACTTCATAGGGGAGAACCTCCTGGTCTCAGCCATGCAACTGGGTGCTCGGGGCTGCTACAGTTCCCTGGTTATGACCGAGCCACGCTTTATGCTGGAGATGTACGACCTGGCCCAGACAGGCCGCATTGAGGAGGCTTTGGTCCTACAACAGCGGGCGACTCAGCTCTTTCGCGACATCAAAAACCTCATCACTGAGCGCGGTGAGGGCGACTGTGACCCCGTATTTGACAAGGGGCTATCTGTGGCGGCGGGCTGCCTACTCGGCCATCAGCGCTGCCGCCCGCCCTACATCAGTTGGAGCGACGAGACCGTTGCGGCTGTGCGGATACGGCTGGAGCAGAACTACCCGGAATTCATCTACCGAGGCGACTAAGCAACCCGACCAGTCTCTTGCTGAAAGGGGATATGCAGTGTACGCAGACGTCAAGATAACTGTGCTCAAGCGACTCTTCTTGGAGGATGTGGTACAGGAGTATGCCGAGGGAGATTGGGCCCCCTGTGATAGACTGACCGAGGGGCAGGAATTCGTCGTAGCTGGCAAGGATCTTGAGATGCCGTCAGGCTTTTGTAGCTGGGCGTGGGCGGACATATTCAAGCAGGTCCTGACGCTTGCTCGCGGCGGTAATTTCCGGGGCACGAAACCGGGAACATTTGTGACCTGCTGCACCGACGGCTTCCGCCCAGTCATCTTCGCACTGGAAAAAATCCGGCCCACGCAGTCCGAGTGATGCTTGTTGCCTCAGTCTCAGTCTGTGCGGGCACTGACCTGATGGGCAAAGGGGCAGGTAAATGGCTTCACCAAGCGACCAAAGGTATGCCTGAGAGGGTACGGAAGATATTGGAAGAGATGCTGGTCGACTTAGCGGCCCAAGCCGAGCGATTGCAGCAGGGGACCGAGACCATAGCCGCAGAAGCCCAGGTGAACGAGCTTGCTTTGGTTCTGGAGGCAGTGCCGGGTATTGGCCTACCGCTGGCACTGACGATCGTCGTTGAGATTGGTGACATCGGGCGGTTTGAGACAGGCTAAAAGTTGCGCGGTTACAGCGGGCTATCGCCCTATAGCTGTCATATTTGTTCAATTGGGGGCAGAATCTTCGTCAGAAGTGCGCCAATCTCGGATTGTGTTGGATAAATCATCGGCAACAGCAGAAATTAGTGCAGGACACAGAGAATGTTAGACGCAGCAACAGACGATGTGGAAAATTCCAGTATATGGAAAATATCCGTAAAATCAACGCGGGACTCATTTTGAGAGACCAAGTAATACGATGAGCATCATGCCGATGGAAGCCGCGTTCTGTCTGTGCAGCGGGAAATTCATCCATGTGCTCGAGAGACTGTGCGAAAGTAAGGTGCCGTCATGACGATAACCCAAGTTGTCTTGCTGCTCGCTGTGTTGCTGCTCGCGACACAAGCAGGCGCGGCCACATTCGCGCTGGCGCACGGTCGCCAAGCTCAGGCGACGATACTGCTTGCCAGACAGC
>JALGTD010000026.1 GCA_029821515.1 Candidatus Zipacnadia bacterium
CTGGGCAGTGCCTCTCCGCGAAAGCCCAATGTGGCAATCGCGTCCAGATCAGTATCCTACGATATTTTGGAAGTGGCAAAGCGCTGGACGGCGAGGACGACATCCTCCTGCGACATACCGGCTCCGTCGTCGCGCACCTCGATGAGCTTTTTGCCGCCGTCGCGCAGAATGACCTCGATGCGACTGGCTTCAGCATCAATGCTGTTTTCCAGCAGCTCCTTGACCACCGAGGCCGGGCGTTCGACCACTTCGCCAGCGGCGATGCGATTGGCTAGATTTTCGGGCAGGATCTGGATTTGGGTCATATTCTGATAGGCCGGCCAGGGCTATGGGGGCAGCTAATCAGCCTTGGCGGCGGCGATGTATTCGCGCAGTCGGGCTGCATCGTGCGGTAGGATCTCTTCAGGCTCAAAGCAGGCAATCCACTCACCGGACAGCGCGCCCTGGTAGTCGATGGAGGCCAGCAGCTTGACCGCCTCATCATGAGGCACCATGCCATCGCCCATAAGGGTGATGGTTATGTCACCGGGATTGTCTGCCGGCCAGGTGCCATCGTGGACGTGGGTGTGCCGGATGTAGTCGCGAACGTGGCCGAATGCCTCCGCCATCGTCTCTCCCTGGCGAATACAGTGCATCATATCCCAGTTGATAGCGATATTCGGATGGCCCGCGCGGGATACGACCTCGGCGGCATCTTCGCCGCGCGAATAAGCATCATGAGTCTCCAGGCAGACGTAGACATCGCAGTCTTTGGCGAAATCGGCGACTGCCGCCAGCGACTCGCTGACGTGCTTCTTAGCGTCGGCAAAGTCCATCCCCTCCGGAGTAGGCCCGCCGAAGACTCGTATAGTGGGGGCGCCACAGTCAGCAGCCAGCTCAATATGCTGCTTGGTAGTCTCGATCATCTGCTGACGGTCTCGTTCGTCAGCAAGTGCATAGCGGCACGAGGTGGCCAGGCAGCACATCTGGATGCCAGCGTCGGCGAACTGTGCCTTTATGCGGGCGCGCTCCTTCTTAGTGGTCGAGACTTCGATTCCGTGCCCATGGTCGCTTTGGGCGCGGGGCTCGATAGCCTCGTAGCCATATCGTATCGCTGTGGCCAGAGCCTTGTCCAGGTCATAGTCAGGACAGACGAAAGTCATAAAGGAAAGATCCATCTGACAGCCTCCTTACAATAAATCATACTGGTCTGGATAGGTACGCACTGTTGCTTAAGCAGTATCTGAGCGGTAGATCAGCGCCGCGGTCCGGGCTTAGACCGATGCGGGTGGTGGTGGCGACGGGGCCCTTAATTGGTGGCTGGTTGCTAACATAGAGCGGATTGGTGGTGATGTCGCCGAAGTTGTGGCGCAGGTCAATGTTCATTGCATCAGTTAACTTCGCTGGGCCGGTGGTTAATTCCTGCATGTGCTTACAGCCCCGTCGGCGCTGCATTAACTCCTGACCGCAGGCCGGCTCGACTGCGCGAATTAGGACCGCCTCGCCGATTCCCTCGGGTTGGGTGACGATGTTCAGGCAATGATGCATTCCGTAGATGAGGTAGACATAAATTGTGCCGGGCAGGCCGAACATCGGGGCATTGCGCTCGGTTTGCCCCCGTGCGGCATGGCAGCCGGGATCGCCCTGTAAGTACGCCTCGGTCTCGACGATGATGCCGGCGGTGATTCCTTCGGCCTCGCGGTGGACCAACATTCGGCCCAGCAGTTCCTGAGCTACCAAGGTGGTGTCACGGTCGTAGAAATCGCGGGACAAGGGCTTACCGGGGTCAAATTCAGGCGGCGAGTTGCTCTGAGTCTCCATACCGGTCAGGTGTTCAGATGCTGGTGGAATTTGACATATACTACCACACCCGGGCTGCTGTGTCGAGTGATCGCAAGAGGGCGTGTAGGGGACTCTGCACGTTCTTGACAAGGGTGGAAAGTTGCCCTATGATATAGACAGTCGCAGAGGTGCCGAAGTGGTGGAATTGGTAGACACGCTGTCCTCAGGAGGCAGTGGGCTTCGGCCCGTGCCGGTTCGACTCCGGCCTTCGGCACCAGCGTAGTATGGACTCCTCATAATATGCCCACGGCTCTCTTAATGTGGGCCGTTACTTGTAGTTACCTCCCACTTCGTTAGGTCTGCTATAAAGCAGTATGTCACTGACAATCTGGCAATGGCACAGTGATTGCTGATCCCCAGTACAGCGGCCTTCAGGGCAGCGTTGGATAACGATTATAGTTGAGGAGGTAATCCCAATGCGCAATTGGTCAGTATTCGTGCCGTGTGTAGTCGTGGTCCTGCTGGTCAGCTCGGTAGTTGCCTCTGCCGAGGAAATCTCCGTCCAGCGAGTCGAGGAGAGTGGTCGGCTGCTCGTGCCCCTGCGCGGAATCTTCGAGTATTTCGGTGCGACAGTAGAGTGGGATGGTACGCGGAAGGCGGTCGAGATTGACCGGGCTGGCGATCACATAACTATGTTTGTCAATGATTACGATGCCTACATTAATGGCGAGACCGTTTACCTGGACGTCCCACCGCGGATAATCCACAGTCGCACGCATGTCCCTCTACGCTTCGTCGGGGAGGCGTTGGGCGCAACTGTTGACTACCTCGGGGACCACGTTGACATCTATCCGCCAGGCTCAGGTATGCTGCGCGTACACCTGAGCAGCAGTTCGCGGGGGACTGGTCAGCGGCAGGGCGGAAGCTATATCGCCTCGTGGACTGCCACCCGCGCGGTAACCGACGCTGCACTGGCCGGCTACACCAACTGGCAGCTTACGCTAATGCGCAACGAAATTTATGCCCGTCACGGGCGCCCTTTCAACAACAAGTACGTCCGCAACTATTTTCTGAGCCAATCGTGGTACTCACCCAATTCTAACTACCGGGATAGCTGGCTGAGCGGCCTCGAACGGGAGAACGCCGAGTACATCCGAGATTACCAGACGGCGGTTTTCATCGTCAATGGCCCGGCCACTCACCCGTAACCGCCGCTGCACTCTAATGTCGGGAGGGAAACTGCTTGCTGTCACTCACTATGCAGAACGATGGCGCCTACCGGCATCGCGCCCCTGCGTCCCCTTTTGTTCTTCTGCTTACAGTTGTTCTGATTCTCGCCTGTGGGAGTGCGGTTCAGGCTGATTGTGCTAATGTCTCGGTCAGTTCCCAACCTGGTCACGCCAAAGTCTTCGTCAACGGCTACTTCAAGGGCTTTACCCCTTGCACGCTATCGCTTCACCCTCATTGCATTAGGTTATGAGAAGTGGGACAGGCATATCTCGCTGACCTCAGGGAGCACCGAGAAGATTGACGCTGTTCTGGACAGGCTCCCCGACCCGCTGGCCGGGCGAATAGTCTGTATTGACCCCGGGCATCCGTCCGAGACGAGTGCGGGGACTAAAGGCCCCAGCGGAGTCACTGAGAACCACATCAACTGGGTAATCGCACTTAAACTCAAGCAAGCGCTCATTGATCGCGGGGCAAAGGTCGTCTTGACCAAGCCGGCTGAGAACCAGAAGGTTACTAACCGCGAACGAGCCGAGATCGCTAATAAGAATAACGCGGATATAATGATCCGACTCCACTGTGATGCGGCCGCCCATACGGGCTTTTCCATCTACTATCCCGACCGCCAGGGGACAAGGTATGGCGTTACGGGGCCGGCGCCGTCGGTGATCCAGGCCAGCAAAGCAGTAGCTACACCGTTTTACCAGGGGATGAAAAGTGTTCTGACCGGCCACCTGACACCTCGGGGGATACACGGCGACTCGGCTACATACATTGGCAGTCGCCAGGGTGCACTGACCGGTTCGATCTTCTCCCAGGTGCCGGTGCTGACCATCGAAATGTGCACGCTGACCATTGCCTCTGATGAACAGTTTATCAGCTCCGAGAACGGGCAGCAGCTGATGGTCCAGGCGCTGGTCCAGGGTCTGGGGAGCTCCCTGTCAGGGCGGTACTAAGGGAGATTTCCAGGCCATGGATGTAGAGAAGCGGCGTAGTATCCTCGTTCCGTCGTGCTCCTTGCAGTCCAAGCCTAAGTCGAGGAACTAGGGGGCCCTGTGGCTGGTGGCAATCACTTCCATATGCGTCGTGGCTGCGCTGGGCTGCCATATCTTAGGGAGGGCAGTTGCTACTCTGTCTCCGGTCCTACGGTCACGACAGTAATATTGTCCAAATCGGCCTGCCCGAGACGATATTCGTTGTAGGCGGCCTCCAAGTACTGCCTGGCTACGGGGGCTTCGGCCGGTTCGATGTCTTCCTCAGTGCGCTTGGCTGTCAGAATATCCAGGCCGACACTGTCCACCGCAACCGGGTCTGAGGCCAGCAGCAGACCGGCGTATTCCCAGCGGGGTTCAGGCTGTGCCTCCGTGGGAAGTGCATAGAAGGGATGAAGAGCGACCAGGAAGTGGAGAACTATTTTCTGATTGATCAGCGGCCGGGCGGCGACTGAGGCAAGCTGCTGCGGATCAGCGGTAACCTGCCTGGCCACGGTCGCCGGAGCGCAGGCCAGGTGATTGTAGACAGCGCCAGTCATCCCGAGTTGAGAGTCAGGGCGCAACATAGCGACATTGATTATCTTGTCGCACATATCAATCAGTATCCGGCTGATGCCGTTGCGATAGCCCAGTGAAGCCGCTCCGTAGGCCTTGACACCGGGACGGTCGTGGTCCAGCGAGAAACCAGCCGCAAATACATCGCGCTCATCGCAGGCAAATATCAATATGTTTTCGGGCTTACTTCCGGAGCTGACCAGTTGTCGGATGATTGCCTCTACCATGATCGGGGGTACCGGCGGCTCCTGGACATCAATCATCAGGCCGACCCGCTCGTTAGGGAGGAAGTTCTGAGTCCAGAAATCATCGGGCTGCTGGCCGGAGAACGCAGTTACTGCGCGACGGAAGAGAAGTTCCAAAACTTCGTAATCTATCTTTCCCTCAGGATAGGCAGATCGCAGCGTGAAGATAGAATCGGGCAGATAGACGTGGTCGGCGCGTGCCAGGCCAACTATAGCCGGGCCAGGAATGCGGCCAGGATTGGCCTGGGCGGTACAGGCAACTGTTGCCAGCATTGCCGTGCATGCCAGTACGGTTGTAATGAAACGAAGCTGCTTCTGATACATAGTCTCCATCACATTCGCTGGTAGGGTGCTATTATCACAGATATGGACAACATGGAGGGCAGATAGTTTCGGTGCCAGGGGGCTGAGGTGGAGCGTGGTGGGAAGCGGCCTAGCCCACAAGATTCATAAATGGATTTTGTGTAAAACCCGCTTTTTGAAAAAGCAGGTTTTCCGCACCTTTCCGACAAAAACTTTGAAAGTGGAACAGTACGGCAGAAGCATACTGCTGTTCGTTACAGGGGTCGAGTGGATGCGCCCCTTGGCCATATTGGGGTGAAAGAAGTACTCAAGCTGGCGGCTGGGTTCGTAATAGACAGGGTTCCGGTCGGATATGACGAGCACGCCGGTGACGTCCTTGTCGGCCGCCACCTTGGCTATGCTGCGGCCACCGCGCGGGGCAAGCGGCGCCGCGAGCTGCTCAGCCCGGGTCTGGTCGATCCTGCTGCTCGGTGCTGGCTTTATGCAAAGTGGTTACTGCCAGATCATTCATTAACCGTCCTGCCGACCTCGTCTTCCCGATGGCGCGTTAGCCCGTAGACGATGCTGTCCACCAGTGCGCGCCAACTGGCTTCAATGATATTCTCATGGGCGGCAACAGTTGACCAGGTCTCTTCGCCGTTGGTGGCTTCGATTAGCACTCTCACGCTGGTGGCTGTGCCGCGAGTCGCATCCAGCACCCGCACTTTATAGTCAGTCAGATGAATATCGGCCAAGGCCGGATACTTCTCCAGCAGGGCCTTACGCAGAGCCTGGTCAAGGGCATGGACTGGGCCGTCGCCTTCAGCAGCCGTGTGGAGATGGTCGCCGTTGACGGTTATTCGCACCGTCGCTTCGGCACGTGGCTCGGTGTCCTGCTCAGCCTTGTCTACGATGACGCGAAAGCCGTGCAGTTCGAAAAGCTCAGGCAGCTCCTGCCGCAGCCTGCGAGCCAACAGTTCCAACGAGGCTTCGGCCGTCTCATATTGATAGCCCTCATATTCGTGCTGCTTGACCGCACTGAGCACCTCGGCGACTAGCGGGTCGTCGCGCTCCAGGTCTGGCCACAGTTTCTGGAGCTTGTGCAGGACCGTGCTGCGCCCGGCATAATCAGACACCAGCAGCCGCCGTTCGTTACCTACGGTTTCTGGGTCGGTGTGCTCAAAGGAGTCCGGGCGTTTGAGCACCGCATCAACGTGCATCCCCCCTTTGTGGGCAAAGGCAGCCGCCCCCACGTAAGGGGCTCGATCGTTTGGAGATAGATTGGCCACTTCGCTGACGTACAGCGACAGAGAAGTGATGTCCGACAACTTACCTTCGGGCAAGCAGCGCCGGCCCAGCTTCAACTCGAGATTGGGCACCAGCGTACACAAATCAGCATTGCCAGCCCGTTCACCGTAACCATTGACAGTCACCTGAATCTGGGTAGCGCCGGCCTGCACTGCGATTATGCTATTAGCTGCGGCCACACCGGTGTCGTTATGAACATGGATGCCCAGAGGCAACTCGAATTCGGCGGCAACTGCTGCCATCATTTGCTGCATTTCGTGAGGCATGGTCCCGCCGTTGGTATCACAGGGCACCAGCCAGTCAGCGCCGCCGCGCGCTGCCGCCCGCAAGGTTTCCATAGCATATTCAGGGTCAGCTTTGTAGCCGTCGAAGAAGTGTTCGGCGTCGAAGATGACTTCTCGGCCCTGGCTCTTGACAAAAGCCACCGAGTCTTCAATCATAGCCAGGTTTTCATCTCGGCTGGTGCCCAGCACGTCGGTAACGTGCAGCTCCCAGGACTTGCCGAAAATGGTGACCACTGGTGCCTGCGACTCAATCAAGTAGTGCAGGATTGAGTCTTCTGCAGCGTTGATGTCTTTGCGGCGAGTGCTACCGAACGCGACCAGCCTGGTCTGGCCCCAGTCCAGATCGCGGGCACACTTAAAAAACTCCTGGTCGGCAGGATTAACCTCGTGAGGCCAACCACCTTCCACGTAGGCCACACCCAGGTCAATCAGCCGCCGCGCCACGCGCAGCTTATCTTCTACGCTGAACGAGACCTGCTCGGCCTGACAGCCGTCGCGCAGGGTTGTGTCATAGACCTTGACATCGGCATTGTTCATATTGGACACCCCTAGCTTCTGCTTTGGCGGACCCAAACAAAAAGCCCGTCTCCGAACATTTTCAGAGACGGACGTAAATATTCCGCGGTACCACTCTGATTGGCGAGCAGTAAGCTCGCCCGCTTGGGCAGATACGGGCAGCAATTACTGTCGGCTGCCGATATCCTCTCCTGGTAACGGGGGAGTGCCGACCCAGCTTACTTGACATATTGTCTTTCAGCCGGCAGCTCAGGGGTGATTTTCCGACCAGTTGCACCTGCCGGGCTCCCACTGTCCCCGGCTCGCTCTTAGGATCCTTAGTCGTACTCTTCCCCTTCTTCGCCTTTGGGTGCAGTATACCACATTTTCCCGCTTTTATGCAAGTGTTCTCAGTATATGTGGGGACGACAGCCCGGGCAAGGGTCAGCCGGTGCCGCTGTACACTGCTGATTCTGCCCTGGTTGGGATAATAGCCAACGAGTAAGATACAAGACCCGTATGTAGAGAGGAATCGCTGCTCGGTATGCTCAAATTTATGCAGTACTCGTCAGTCAATTAGATACCGATTGCCGGCTGATTTCCATGCGGTTTGCCGTCAATATCTCATTAAGGTGGTGTCCCCAAAATGACAAGCCTCTTAAGTCTCGATGAGATCACTCCAACCGTTCTTCTCAAGCGTACTAATACGGGCTTGCAGCAGCTCGTACGTCTAGCTATCACAAATGGGGAAGAGGCAACGGTGGCGGCAGCCATTGCTTCTGGGCCGGACTTCACTTGCCGGGCTGACATAGCCGAGGTGCCGCCGGGCGAGTCAGTCCATGAGCTGTTCATTGACGAGGTTAGAGAGCCGACTGATATTGAATTCATTCTTGAGATGGAAGAGACTGAGGTTAGCCGTAAGACGGTCGCCTGGCAGGTCCCTAAACCATGGACAGTACATGTAGTGCAGCGCTCGCACCACGATGTCGGCTACACCGACCTCGGCTCTACTGTGCTGCGCCAGCATGATCAGTTCCTCGCCGACGCTATTGCTATGGCGCAGGCGACCGACGATTATCCCGATGATGCCAAGTTTCGCATCACCATCGAGCAGGTCTGGTCACTTTGGCATTTTCTGAGCAATGCACCGCCCGATCAGGTTGAAGAGATGCTTGAACTGATTCGGGCGGGACGCATCGAAGTAACCGCCCTGTTCGGCAATATGACCACTGAGCTGTGCGGCTCGGAGGTGCTTGTCAGAACGTTGTACCACGCCGCCAAGCTCAAACGAGACTACGGCATCTCGGTAATATCCGCCGAGCACAATGACATACCCGGGCTTAGCTGGGGGCTGTGTGAGTTGTTGATTGATGCTGGCGTCAAGCTCTTCTGCCCGGGCTTGCCGTATTACTGGTCATGGGGTGATATGGAGTTACAGTCATTCTGGGACGAAGAGGCTATCTTTACTGAAGGCGTCCCGGGTGCTGTCTGGTGGGAGGCGCCCTCGGGTCGTCGCCTGCTGCTGTGGCACAGCGCAGTGGGTGCTAACGGCGATATGCGGGGTCAGTTGCCCACTCTGGCGGATAGGCTAGGTAAGCTGGAGGAGCAGGGCTATCCCTATACCGTGATCCGCTGGCCGGCGATTGGAGGCGGGCGCGACAATTCGCCTTACATTATTGATTATGCTCAGACCATCAAACAATGGAATGAGCAATGGGCCTACCCTCATCTGATATGTAGCACTGACGCCAAGTTCTATGCTGATTTCGCTGAGCAGATCCCCGCTGATCTGCCCGTGGTTCGCGGCGAGTTGCCCGGTCAGGACTATCCGGTGGGCGCCACCACCCAGGCGGCAGCCACCGCGGTGGATCGCCAGAACCACTCGAGCCTGCCTGGTGCGGAAAAGCTGGCTACGGCAGCCAGCTACTGGACCGATTGCCCCTATCAGGCCGACACGATCTTCTCGGCCTACGAAGAGATTCTGTGGTACGACGAGCACTGCGTTGGGCACATTTTGCCCTGTGGGCCGTCACATCAAGCCTCTGAGGTGGAGAAGGCGGTGCACGCTTACCGGGCAGCGGCGCTCAGCCACGATGTGCGCAACAAAGCTATGGCGAGGATTGCTGACAACGTGCAGTTGGACGAAGAGGGGTTTCATCTGGTCGTGTTCAATCCTGAACAGCAGGCCCGCACCGGCCTGGTGCGCACTCCCCTGCGCGAGATTGATAACTGCGGGACCACGATGATCCCAGTACCGCCCGAAGAAGATCCTGAAGGCACCGGATACATGCGAGGAGTACCGTTGCTGACTCGCTGGCACGCGGTGCCTCCTGCCGAGATGGTGGAGGGCAAGTTTGAACTGGTAGACCTGGATATCGGCGAGAGTATCGCTTTCCAGATTATCGAGCTGTCGGCCCCCGATGAGCCGGTACCGTATGCTCCCCAACGGGTCGGGATTGGTTCGGGTGGGAAGCGTATTGGAGGGATGGAAGTGCCTTCCGGTCTTAAGCGTGATCTGTGTTTTGTGGCCGAGGAAGTCCCTGCCTGCGGGTACCGCACATATCGCTTGGTGCCCAAAGAAGCAAACCCAGCGGATAGCGGTAGCGCCCACAGCCAGTCAACGCAAGTAGAAAATGAGTTCTACCGAATCGAGGTTGACGCGGGCAGTGGCGCTATTGTGAGTCTGTACGACAAAGCCGCCGACCGCGAGTTGGTGGATACTGATTGTCCACATAGCTTCAACGGCCTGGTTGTTCGGGGTCCGCTTTTTGATGAGGACCGCCTGCTGGAAGACGTGCAGGTAGATCAGGGCCAGACCGGTCCGATCTGCGCCTCGTTGCAGATAACGGGCAGAGCCTACGGCCACTGTGCGGTCACCCAGGCAATTACACTGTATGATGGGCTTCGCGAAGTCTACTTTGCTACCAGGATTCTTAAAGGTGTCACGCCGCTGCTGGATGCCCACCTGGCTTTTCCCTTCTTAGCGGATGATCCGCAGTTTCGCTACGCTGGGAACTTGGCGGCGCTGACGCCCATTGCCGACTATATGCCGGGTGCCTACTGGAATAGGATTACCGTCCAGAATTGGGTCAGAGTGACGGACGGCGATTTCAATATCGTGTGGTCCAGTCTGGATGCGCCAGTGGCCAGTTTCGCTGGACTTTGGCCTGACTACGTCTCGCCGGCCCATCGCTGCCACAGTGATAAGCGGTTGCAGCGCCCGCCGGTCAATCCCGAGCAGCTCAACAACGGCTGGATATACTCTAGTCTCACTCACAATAACTTCGGCACCAACTTCTCGTGTGTCCAGGATGGCGACTTGCTCTTCCGCTATGTGCTTACCACGCGCCAGGGAGCGCTTTCCGAGGGGCAAACCGCCCTGTGGGCCCGCCAGGCAGTTGATCCGATGACTACCATCTTTACTGAAAAGCCTCGCGATGGTACGCTTCCGCCGAGTGCCAGTTTCGCAAGAGTGGACAGTGACGAGGTGGTGCTGCTGGCCTGCAAACAAGCCGAAGATGGCCATGGACTGATCCTACGGCTGTGGAACACGGCCAGCCAGGCCAGCAAGGCGAAGGTTAACCTGCCCTGGCTGGAGCTTGAGCATGCGGGGCTGACAAATGCCATCGAGGAAGACCAGGATGTGGCGCTGGAGACTGACGAGCACAGCTTTACGGTAGAGGTCGGCGCCAGCAGCCTGGCCACGGTACGGGTAATCCCGCGAAGTGAATCGTAGCTTGTACCTGCATCGCGGACATATATCTACCCCGGGGCGGAACTTGCTCAGTTCTTCTTTGTAGCCTGTAGAGCAAGGGGGGCCGGTGACCTGCTGGCGTCCAGCGCAGCCCCGTAGCGCGCCTAACTATCGACCACCGGCTCCGGAGGCAGTCCAGCCATGGCTTCCGGCCATGGCTGCAGGGGCCCTGAGACTAACATAGTAGGTGGTACCACTAATGGGAGCACCTCACTGGTGTATTCGTCTTGTATAAGCCCAATCTCCATTGCTACAGAATAATGTCCATGTACTACCGACGATTCTAGCACATTACCCTCTTAACGCAAGACCCCACGTCGTGCTATACCGTATGAGTAGATTTTGAAATAGTCTCAAATGACCTGCATCCAGAGGGATCAGTACAGCAAACAGAGAATGTTACTGGTAGCAGGAGAACATATGGGAAATCCTAGAGACAGCCGAAGTCGCGACGTCCAAGCTGAGGAGGAAGACTTATGCAAAACCAGATAGGATGTTTCAATAGGCCCTGGGCTCAGTGGGATTATGAGATTGCCCTGAAGGGCATACAAGCCGCTGGTTACGAACATACGGGCCTAATGTACCAGCGAGACAAGCTGCTGCTCAGTACAGATTCATCGCCTGACGAGATCCTTGAAATGAAGGAGCTCATTGAAAGCCATGAGTTGCGCCCCGCAGTTGTGCTGGCAGACCCGCCCCTTAATCTTCCCGTACAACAAGCAGCGGAACAATTCTGCCGGCTTGTGCTGGCAGACCCGCCCCTTAATCTTCCCGTACAACAAGCAGCGGAACAATTCTGCCGGCACATAGATAATGTTCATTTGCTGGGTGCCAGTTATGTGCTTACTTGTGGTACTATGAACGAGGAACAATATGAAACGTATTACCAGGTAATGGCGGAGTGTTGTGACTATGCGGCCCAGCAGGGAGTTATGCTCACGCTGAAGCCTCACGGCGGGATAGGTGCTACCGCCCACGAATGTCTGACCGCGGTCGAGCGGATAGACCACCCCAACTTCGCCATTTATTATGACCCTGGGAATATCCACTATTATACCGGGCAAGATGCAGCCCAGGATGTCAAGCTGATAGCCGACTATGTAGTAGGCATCTGCGTGAAGGATTGCACTGGGCTGGAAGGCGAGGTAATGATTACTCCCGGCGAAGGCCTGGTAGATTTTGAATCGGTTTTCGGTACACTTAAGGATGCCGGGTTTACTGGCCTTGTGACGGTTGAGTGCCTCGGCGGCGAGACGCCCGAACAGGTGAATGTTGCCGCCCAGCAGACGTATGAGTTTGTGGATAGTTTACTGTCATAATCGAGCGTCAATATCAATTGATGTATAGCAGCATCGAGAAGATAAGCGAGATACAACGCTGACTTGCCCCAGCGTAAGCAGCCGATATGCTGTGGAGAAGAACGACCCGACCAGAGTGTGGTGGTGGTTCCCCATATACCGGTGCTGCAACTATTATGCGCTGGCATCTGACGTTCACCTGGGCTATGATAGATATGGAAATCTCGGCTAATATCGCTCGCCTTCGAAGGAGGCCATCCAATGCTCTCTCGCTACATCTACTTTGATTCTGTGGACACCCACTTTCAAACCGAAGAGCTTACCCCGCCCGGTCCTAACGAAATCATCATCCGTTCAACTTGTTCCCTCATCAGCGCCGGCACTGAGCGCGCTACGCTTCAAGGCATAATCAGCGGGCCAGGCCGCCTTGGTTACAGCCTCGTAGGCCGCGTTGAAGACGTAGGATCTGAGATTCAAAGGTTCACAGTGGGCGACCGCGTCGTTGCCGATTGTCATCATGCAGATTACGTAAAATGTAGTGCTGAACCCTGGCATGTGCAGCCTATCCCTGCCGAAGTAAGCGATAGGGCTGCTGCTTTTACTGTTCTTGCCAGCGTCGCCGCGCACGCCATCGAGCGTGCCGATCTACACATAGACGAGGGGGTCCTCATCGCTGGTGCTGGCGTCGTTGGACTGCTTGCTACTCAACTGGCACAAGTTGTGGGAGCTTACCCTGTCATTGTCACTGACATCCGTCCCGAAGCCATCGAGATGGCTCATCGTGTCGGTGTCAAGAATACCATCCACGCTGAATCTGATGAAGAACTGCGTTCCGGTCTTGAGGCAATTGCTCCCAACCAATCCATCTCCGTTCTCATTGAAGCCTCCGGGAATCCCCAGACGGTAAGGACTTTAGTGTCCCTCGCACCTTCGGGCGCCCGGGTGGTGGTAGCTGGTGCCCTCTCTGGTGAACTGCTCCTTCCTGATCCCTTCGACGCCTTCATAATGCGTGAAATCTCCATCATCGGCGCTTTTCAGCCCAACTGCCCTCGCGAGCGTCAAATGTACTATCCCTGGTCGCAGAGCGACAACCGTACCATGGCCTTGCACCTGATGGCCGAAGATCGTCTGATTGTCGAGCCCCTGATAACCCACGTTATATCTGCCGAGGAACTGCCCTCCTTTTATGCCGACTTGAAGTCCGGCGCTGTACAGCCTACTGGCGCCATCATCAACTGGAGCGGCTGATATTCAGGGCCTGCAGTGCATGTAGACGGCAACAGCTCGCAAGAACTCATTGGCTCAACGGACATCAGGCTCCATGGAGGCGACGCTCGCATTGACTGCCTGGGCCTGGCCACACTGTTGGGCTTCTGGTCGCAGCCGGGACACGCGTTTCTGAAAGTGGTTCTCATCCAGACTATGACTCCCTCAGTAGTAATATCACTAGCGGTAGTGCAGGCCCTGGGGCTGAAGTCTAATCTGGCTAATGCCTGTTGGCTCACAACCAATCTGGTAGCTATTTCACTGGCGGGCCTGCTGACTTGGCTGGCAGCACTGCTGTGAGAAGGAAAGCCAGTAGCCGATAGCGAAATTATCTCAACCCACGCTCTCCCGATCTGTTGCACGAAGTTTGAAGGAGCTGCGAATGAATGCTCGCAGTGGCTTGACACCGCGGGCTGTACTAATCGGCCTCATCTGTGCGATCGCGGCCTGCTTTGTAGTGATCTGGGCTGAGCTCGTAGCTCGGACTATCCAAATTGCCATTCTGCAATTCGCGCCGGCGGCCATCGGCTTCTTTTTGGTTGTGGTCATCCTCAACGTTATTCTGCGCAACATAAGCCTGCGGATAGCGTTCTCTTCGCGGGAAATGATTGCTATCTATATGATGGTGCTGGTGGCGGCGCTGCTCACCTCACGGGGGCTGCTGGAGAAGCTCGTACCTGCTCTGATCGCCTATAACTACTATGCTACGCCTGCCAACAACTGGGCCGAGCTGTTCTTCAGCCACACTCCGCAGTGGGCAGTACCCTTTGATGTAGGCGGCCCCGCCGGGCAGTATGTAGCTACTGCCTTCTATGAGGGCCTGCGCCCCGGCGTGGCAGTGCCCTGGGCACAGTGGGCGATGCCGTTAGCTGCGTGGGCTATTGTCAGCGTGAGTATGTTGTTTTGTTTTGCGTGCCTGGCGGCGATCCTGCGCAAGCAATGGGTGGACAATGAAAAGCTGATATTCCCTCTTACCGAACTTCCGCTGGCCCTGGCCCGTGACAAAAAGGGGGCTGGCTCTTTCTTCCGCAACAAGCTAATGTGGATTGGCTTTGCCATCCCCACGGTCATATTCATTCTTAACGGACTGCATGCCATAAACCCGAGCATCCCGCAAATACCGCTCCAGCATTCGCTGAATGCTGCCTTCAGCGGTCTGGGAGCATCCTGGGCAGCTATGGGGTATACGACGGCCTATATCTCTTTGGCAGCGATAGGATTCGCCTACTTTCTGTCCTCGGAGCTGCTATTCTCTTTGTGGTTTTTCTATTGGTTTGTACGCTTAGAGAACGTCATCTTTGCTGCGCTGGGCATGGGCGGCGAAGCTATGCCCCTGTACCCGACGTCTTTGCTTAACGGCTATCAAGTTGCGGGAGCATATCTAGTCCTCGTTGCGTATATCATCAAGTCAGCATGGCCCCACCTGCGCGAGTTTGCCCGGCGAGCGTTCAGTTCCCAATCTGAAGCTGACAAAGAGCGGGAATTTCTGCCGCCCCGAGTGGCTCTTTACGGCCTGGCTATTGCCAGCATGATCTGCATCTACTGGTTCATACAGTTGGGAATGAGTCCGCTTATGGCCGTCCTTGAGCTGGGCATCTATCTTTTCGTGGTCGTGCCAGTGATGGCCCGAAGTGTGGCCGAGGCCGGTATGCTGATGACCGAGACCTCCTTCCGGCCGGTGGATCTGGTACGATTGTTCACCACCGAAGCCAGCCTCGGACCCGGCAATCTTACCAGTCTTTCACTGGTGGACGCAGTTTTTACCCGCGATCTGCGCGGCAATCTGCTCAGTACGTTTCTCGACGGCCTGAAGATGTCTGACGTTGTGAAGCTGGACCGCCGTGCCCTGCTTTATGCTGTCGCCATCGGGGTGCTGATAGCCTTTGTCGTCGGCGGCTATCTGCACGTCGTCACCCCTTATCACAACGGCGCAATCACTATGTATGGGTATATCTACCAGGGCAATCCCATCTGGGGCTTCAAGCATTTTGCGGCTGCTTTACAGGTCGGGGATAACTACGATGCGCGCCTGCCTGCCTACTTTGGCTCTGGTGTAGTAATTGCTGCGGCCCTCAGTGTACTGCGCGTTCGCTATGTGTGGTGGCCGTTGATGCCACTGGCCTGGGCGCTTTCTGGGTCGTGGAGTATGATCGTGTTTTGGTTCCCCTTTCTGCTGGCCTGGATTATCAAGGGCGTCATCGTCCGCTATGGGGGCTGGACCATTTATACTCGTCTCCAGCCATTCTTTTTAGGCTTGATCCTCGGCGAATTTTCCCAGGCGGTAATATGGGCCACAATCGGCGGTATCTGGCGGGTGCCTACGCCCTTCTTCCCATGGCCCTGACGGCTGCTAATAGAGGATAGGATGGTGAGGTTGATGACTGAGAAGAAGTCTGACCGCGAAGATAATGAGGATATTATCGAGATATCTGTCAAGGACCTGGACGCCCAGCTCCCGGAAGCGTCTCAGATTCCGGCGGCCGGCGATATATTGGTCATTGACCACGAGGACCTGGCAGACGTTGATCAGAGGCCGTTGACCGAAGCTCCTGTATCGTATCGGCCACTACCGGGTGTGGACAGCAGGCGTGAAGCCGGTAAGAAATCGGGTGTGGGAGGTCTGCTTGGCTCAGCGATTCTGCAGATGGCCGCCGCCGGGTTGGTTGGTGGCTTCCTGGCCTGGGCTATAATGGAGCCCTTTATCACTGATGAGGGGACTGCGGCTGAGTTGGTCGCTATATTGTTGGAGATGGCGGGCTTTGGCGCGGTGCTGGGCGGGATGATCGGCCTGGCTTTGGGTAGTTTGGAAGGGATTGTGACTGGTGCGTGGGAGAAGGCGATAACTGGTGGCGGTTTGGGACTGCTCATTGGCGGTGGTGGTGGCGCAGTCGGTGGGGTGGCCGGACAGCTCACCTATGGGATATTTAGTGGAGGAGGAGATGTGGTAAGCTTCTCGGCTATTATCCTGCAAATAGTTGTACGTGCTTTCGCCTGGAGTCTGGTAGGCCTGTTCATCGGCTTAGGTCAAGGCGCAATGACGCGAGCTTCTCAGAAAATAATCAACGGGCTGCTTGGTGGAGCGCTGGGCGGCTTCCTGGGTGGGTTGTTGTTTGACCCGATATCATTGGTCTTTGGCGGAATCTCTTTAAGCCTAACCGGCGAGGTTAGTGGCTGGCTGAGTCGGCTGGTGGGAATGTCCGTACTCGGCCTGTGTACTGGCGCTGCAATCGGCATGGTCGAGGAGGTTCGCAAAGAAGACTGGCTCACCATCGTTGCCGGTCCGCTTAAGGGCAAGCAGTTCATCATTTATCGGTCACCGACCATCATTGGCAGCAGCCCGAAGGCCGATATATGTCTGGTCAAAGACCCGCAGGTGACCGCTGAACATGCCCGGATTGATCGAGACCGTAACCGTTGTGTACTGCTGGATCTGAGCGCAGGCCAGACAGCCGTCAACGACCAGTGGGTTACCCGCAAGCAGCTCCGTGATGGTGACTACGTGACGATAGGACAGACTGTGCTGCGCTATGAGACGCGGGCGCTTCAGCAGCTCCGCGGATAGGGCAGAGGTGCTTACTGGCTTTGGAGCTTCTCGGCGAGATAAAGCACCTGGCGCTGATATCCGGCGAAGGGGGTAGCCTCATAGTCACCGTAGACGGCCACCTTGCGCAGGCCAGCCTGGGCCATCATCTCGTCCAGTTCGGCGATTCCATATAGGCGAATCGAGGCCCTGTGTATCACGGGACCGCTGTTGCTTTGCCGCCATTCGCTGATAAGTTGGTGCGTGGAGCGCACGTACCGACAGCTCAGGACAAGCTGCTGGCCATCAGCCGTTTGCATAGGCAGGTAGCGAGGTGCGAACATTATCTGGTGGGGGCGGTTACGGGTCTCCAGGAGGAATTTTCCTCCAGGCTGCAGCACCCGTGCGCTTTCTGCCAGCACGTGCTGATTTTCCTCGTCTGACTGGCAATATCCGAAACTGTTGAACAGGTTCAACACCACGTTGAAGGAGCCGGCGGCGAACGGTAACTGGCGGGCGTCGGCGCGTAGAATCGGTGCCTCTACGCCGGCTTCGGTGAGCCAGCGGTGGGCTTGTGCTAGCATCATCGGAGCTATGTCCACTCCCAATACACTGTAGCCACGCTGGGCCAGGGCCACCAGATGGCGACCATATCCACAGCAGACATCAGCGATCCGCTGCTGGCGGTTCAGTTCCAGGATGCTGATCAGGCCGGCCACTTCCTGTTCGGTCTCGTCGGTGTCGGGGAAGCGGGAGAGGTCCAACGAGTGGCGATGATCGAAGAAATCTTTCCACCAAGTCGCGCCGCCGCTCATCAGTCGCCCAGCAGGCTTTCCAGGTCAACAAACTCTTCTGGTTTGGTGTCGTCTGCTGTGGGGGATTGTGCCCTTGGTCGAATGGTGCTGGTGGCCGCCAGAATGATAGTTGCCTGTACTGCCAGCATTGCCACCAGGTCCTGATCCTCGGCACTGAAAGGCTGGGTGTGTTCGTCAAACATGGCGATGAGACCGAGCACCTTGTCCGCTGCGATCAGCGGCTGAGCCAACACCCGACGCATACCCTGATAGACCAGCACGTCGTCGCTCAATTCTGGATTGCTGAGCAGATCATTGATGACCTGACGCTGGCTGGATGCTGCCGCTTGGCCTAACACACCTGAGCCCAGAGGGATGCTGTGCTCATGTACCTCGTGGATAGCCTCTCCGATCCAACTGATTGGCGATAGCTCATCGAGGCTGGGATCTTTGCGCAAGATTACGCCCGCTCCAGCTCCCGTCAAGTCGGCTGCTGTCGTCAGCAGGTGGTGCATAATGGTCTGGGGACTGTGGACTTCAGACAAGTGCTGGCCTAGCTCTATCAGTGTTTGGAGCCGCCCTTGTAGCTCGCGGACACGTTCTTGAAGCGTAACTTGGCCCTGGCGCATCCTGCGGTTGGTCTCGTCTAGCTCACCAATGATACGCTGACTTGTGCTTAACATACCTCGGCCTACCAGGCCCCGCTGGAGTGTGTCTACGAGCTGCTGGGGATCAATAGGTTTGCGCAGGTAGTCAAAGACACCGTGATGGATGGCGTCGATTGCCGAATCAAGAGATGCGTAGCCGGTAATGATGATAACCACGGTCTGCGGGTCGGCCTGGTGAGCGGCGGCGACTACCTCCATTCCCCCAATCCCCGGCAGTACCAGGTCAACTATCGCAGCGTCAAACTGCTGTCCGGCGAGCTGGCCCAGTGCCTCCTCGCCTGTGGCCGCGGTGACCACCTCATAGCCCTTCTCGGATAGCGTTTTCTCACAGAGGGCAGCGACCATAGGATCATCGTCAACGACCAGTACTTTTGAATGTGTCTCGCTCGTAGGCATTAGAGTTGCCATTCGGCAGCGTCGTTTGGCGTTTGTCAAAGCTTTTGGAGAACGAAGCTAATTCAAGCATACGCGGTGGGCGCGATGAGAAAATCGTCAAAACTATCTTTTGCTGTCTGCCACTCGGCTACTACATTTTGTACCCAAGACATCTGCGGCCCAGTACGCAGCTTGGCTACAAATTCCTGAAGATCCTGGTCATTACCTTCAGCAATTATCTCAACTGCTCCGTCTGTCCGGTTTCGTACCCAGCCGGTCACGCCTAATTGGTTGGCGTTTCGGCGAATGAAGAACCTGAACCCCACTCCCTGCACTCGGCCTGTTATGACTGCGTGGAGTCTGGTAGCTTCGGACACATATGATACCTCTAACCTGTTTGGTGTTGGTGTGGGGAGGATGGCAGGCTACAGTTTCTTGACCAGTATCAGCCACTCGGTGAATTTAAGCACCCACGACAGTACAAGTAGCCCCAGGATGATCAGGAAGAACACTTGCCCTGTGGGAGTATTGAGTTGATCGAACCAGTATTGGGGGTCTACCTGCGAACCGTATGTGAACTGGCTGGCCACAGTGGCCATACCGGTTATGGTTAAATCATAGAGCCTCAGGAGTGGTTGGTAGAATACGAAGAATGCTAGTATGGTGGCTATCGCCAGAATTGGGTTCAGAACGCGGTACTTGGCCCGCTGGTGCTCCAGATAGATGGCGCACTGGGCACAGGAGATGGTCCGCTCTCGTTGCACTGGGGCATCGGCCCGAAGATCTGAGCGGATATATTCTTGTTGGCGTTGGCGCTGTTGGCTATCAGTGGATGCCCCCACCCCCCCGGTGCGAATAAGCTGCTCCACCAGGCCGGGATCGCAGTTGCAGCCCCGTCCGAACCGCCAGCAGGACTTGCGTGCCTTGAAAGCCGGACATATCTCTCGTATGGCTTGGTGACAGAAGGGCATCTGCCAGCAGGGTGTCCAGGGCCAGATGGTCTTAATCTGGGCCTTCTCTCCTGGCTTCGCTTTTTCTTCTGCCTGCGGCTGAGCTTCCTTGAGTCTAAGACCGCCGTGGGCAACTTGGTGGTATACTTCATACAGGATACGAACACCAACCACGGCAACTATGATCGTTCCCGTCAAAGTCCCCCACGTCATCAGTGACTGAGCTGCCGGGCTGGTGGCTGATCGGGCGTGGCTGGAAATGAGAAAGGGAATACCCAGCAGGTAGCCCAGGCCAACAATCCCAGCCAGAACGGCCCATGCTATCTCTGCGAAGGTGATTAAGACAAGACAGACCGTTGCCAGGCCAGCACTAACAGCCAGCACCTGGCCAACCAGTTGGAGATTAGCGACGACGCGGGGTGCAGCCTGCGCAGACAACTGCCCGCTGAAGATCCCGTAGAGGATATAACTGGTGGCAAGCACCATTGCCAGCAGGCTCCACTTCAGGATGGTCTCGGCATACTTTGTGAGATCAACCCAGCTCTGTTCTGTCGACTGGGATCGGGTTGATTGCCCGGGGTGTCGGCGACTCATAGGTATCCGTCTCCTATCCCTAGTCCACTCCATTCGCTGGTCAGTTCTCTCACTTCTCGCAAAGCGCTCTCAGTGGCAACGGTGCAGAGTAGTGAGTCACATAAATGACGAGTTGGGTACCACTTGTAGTTATTGGTCCTGGCTATCGCTCTGCTGTCGCGATTGAGCCGACGAGGGCGATTGTTGCCCTAAGTTACTGGATCGTCGTTGTTTGCCTGCGCTGACTCGCCGCTTCTGCTGCTGCCGCGCGCGTTGGGCGTCATCGCGTTCTTTGTCCAGGCGGCGGAGCATCTGGCGCATCTCAGTGGCATTACCCGCGTAGAATTGGGCAGTTTCGGCGGAAATAACCCCCTGCTTATAGTAATGAAGCAGCGCTTGGTTCATCGTTTGCATGCCCCAGTGACTGCCTTCAAAGATGGCATCATCAATGTCCGAGGTCGCGCCATCTTCAATATACTGCTGAATGGTGGGCGTTATCATCATTATCTCGATGGCTGCGGTCCGGCCAGTGATGTCCTCGCGGGGGACCAGCTCCTGAGCCAGTGTTGCTACCATAGAGTCACTCAGGCGCATACAGATCTGTTTGCGCAGATCGGGAGGGAACATATGGATAATGCGCTCCAGGGTCTCGGCCGCTGACTTGGTATGAACCGTTGAGAAGACCAGGTGGCCGGTTTCCGCAGCCTGCATAGCTACATTGAATGTCTCGACGTCACGCATCTCGCCAATCAGGATAATGTCCGGGCTTTGGCGCATAACGTACTTAAGTGCATCCTGGAAGCTGTCTGTATCAATCCCCACGGCCCGCTGCGTGAAGATGCAGTGATTGTTGGTGTAGACGTACTCAATTGGGTCCTCGATGGTGACGATGTGAGCGCGCCGGTTGCTGTTGATGTGCTGTAACATACTTGCCAGTGTCGTTGACTTTCCGCAGCCGGTCGGACCGGTGACCAACACCAGGCCCTGGGGGCGCATAGCGATCTCTTTGAGTATCTCGGGCAGATCCAGGCTGTCAATGGTTGGTACCTGAAGGGGGATAAGGCGCATAGCCAGCCCGATGTCGTTCTGCTCCTGGAATATGTTGATACGCAATCGTGCGACACCTTCGAGCGTCAGACCGATATCTTTTTCGTGATATTCCTGGAACTTAGCCCAGTCTTGCTCATCCATTAGCGATTGGGCCAGTTCACTGGTGTCTTCCGGCGAGAGGTCTTGGACGTCCGGCACGGGCTCGATCACGCCCTTGACTCGTCGGTAGGGCACGGTACCCGCCTTAAAAAATACGTCAGATGCATTTACTTCAAAGCCCTGACGAATAATATCTTGCCAATTGATCAAGGCACTACCTCCTGCTCCTGTTTTGTTATTGATTGAGTTGGCTGTGCCGAGCTGAATGCGGAAGTTATCAGTTTTGAGTATATCTTAACAAAAAGGGCGCAACGAGGCAAGTCTCGTTGCACCCATGGTAGAGAATAGCTGGTGGAGCAGGCGGGATTCGAACCCGCGACCTCCTCCATGCCAAGGAGGCACTCTCCCCCTGAGCTACTGCCCCAACTATGATACGAAGTATAACAAAGAGTCGCCACGGCGTCAAGATACCCTCTCCAATGGTGTCCGGCGGTTGCAACTGCCGGTTCTTTGTGCTAAACTTTGCAGCAATGAAGCTTGAGGATCTGGCGAGTTACT
>JALGTD010000270.1 GCA_029821515.1 Candidatus Zipacnadia bacterium
TTTGAGCTTCTGGAAGTCTTCGACGACAGCCGAACGCAGGCCGGGATTGTGCAGGCAGGCAGCGGGGTGGTAGATGGGCACGTAGAGGATGCCGTCGCGCTCAAAGGGCCGGCCATGGACTTTGCTGATGGAGGCTTTGGGATCGAGCAGTGTCTGGGTGGCCGGGCGTCCGACCAGGCAGATGGCCCGGGGATTGATGGCCGCTATCTGTCCGTCCAGGTAACCCCGACAGGCCGCAATTTCATCGGGATGGGGGTCGCGATTTTGCGGAGCGCGGCACTTGATGATGTTGGTGATGAAGACCTGGTCGCGGCGCAGACCGGCATCGTGGAGTAACTCGTCGAGTAGCTTACCCGCCGGCCCCACAAACGGCAGGCCCTTCCGGTCCTCGGCAGCTCCCGGGCCCTCGCCGATGAACATAATATCCGCATCAGCCGGCCCCTGACCGGGCACGGCATTGATCCGCTCCTGCGCTAGCGGGCAGCGGGTACACTTGCGAATCTCCTCGGCGATCGCCTCAAGCATCTCGTTTCTCACCAGCTTAGACCGCTTGCGGAAAGTCGGCAGGTAGATCAGGCCAGTCCTAAGTCCTGACAGGCACGGCGGATTTTAGCGGTGTCCTTATCGCTGGCCTCCACCAGCGGCAGGCGCACACCGCCGCAGTCAAAGCCGCAGATCTGCAGAGCGCGCTTGATGCAGGGTGGATTGCCCGACGGCAGGAACGCCGCGTCAAAAATGGGCAGCAACTTGTGGTGTATCTGCCAGGCGCGCCGGGTGTCCCAGTCATGGAAGGCGCTAATCATCTCCAGCATCTCTGCGGCGACCAGGTGTGCTACCACGCTGATCACGCCCACTCCGCCCACCGCCAACAGCGGCAGGGTCATGCTATCGTCGCCTGAATAGATGATAAAGTCATCGGGCGTGCCCGCGCAGATTTCGCTGATCTGGGTGATATCGCCACTGGCTTCCTTGACGGCGACGATATTGGGGACATCTTCGGCCAGACGAATCATCGTCTCGGCAGTGATGTTCTTACCGGTGCGGCTGGGGACGTTGTAGACGATAACTGGCAGATCCACGGCTTGCGCCGCCCGCGAGAAATGTTGATAGAATCCCTCCTGGGAGGGCTTGTTATAATACGGGCCGACCAGCATTATGCCATCCACATTGGTCTGGGCAGCCTTCTGGCTCAGCTCGACAGTATGCTCATGGTTGTTGCTACCCGTGCCGGCGATTACCGTGACATCCCCGACAGCGTCCTTGACCACGCGGTACAGCTCGAGCTTCTCCTCGTCGCTTAGCGTGGGAGATTCACCGGTGGTGCCAGTGACGACCAGGCCCTCGTTGCCATTCTCAACGAGCCTTACGGCGAGCTGAGCAGTGCGGTCGTAGTCAACCTGTAAATCCTCGTCAAAGGGTGTGACCATTGCGGTCAACAGGTTTCCCAGATCAGGCATATTTGTTGCACCTCATGTAGGGGTTATCATCAACAATGTTCTTCACCACACAACACAATCTTCCTCCCGATACGATTGTAACGGAGGCTGGCCGACGTTATTGATCTACGGATATATCCCGCGCAGGTGCTGGGCTTCAGCTACTCGCGAGACGGCCAGGTCCAGGGCTGCAGTCCGCATGCTTGTGCTGTTTTGCTGGGCGGCGCTGTAAACATCGTGGAATGCCTTCAGCATTATCCTGCGCAAGTTCGTGTTGACCTCCTCCTCGCTCCAAAAATATGACTGCGATGACTGAACCCATTCAAAATAGGACACCGTAACCCCACCGGTATTAGTCAGGATGTCAGGCAGCACAAAGATGCCCTTATCCTCCAGGATAGTCTGGGCTTCAGGCGTGGTCGGCCCGTTGGCGACCTCAGCAATAATTCGTGCGCTGACGTGCTGGGCGTTGTCCTTGTGAAGCGCGTGTTCAAGCGCGGCTGGTACTAGAACATCGCATTCGAGCAGCAGCAGGTCATCGCGCGGCAGTGATTCGGCCTCCGGGTAACCTGCTACCGATCCGTTCTCCCGGGCGTAGGTGAGCAGGTCGTCTACGTCTAAGCCATGTGCATTGAAAACAGCGCCCCCTACGTCGGATATGGCAATGACGCGAAAGCCCTTTTCTGCAGCCAGGCGTGCGGTGACGCTGCCGACCTTGCCGAAGCCTTGGACAGCCATTGTTAGCCCCTCGCGGAGCTCATTGCGGCTACGTAATGCCTCCTCAATGATACAGAGACAGCCGCGGCCGGTGGCGTCGCGGCGCCCTTGTGAGCCGCCCAGAGCCAGCGGCTTGCCAGTGACAACGCTGGGTACCATATATCCCTTGTTCATACTGTAGGTATCCACGATCCAGGCCATGACCTGCTCGTCGGTATTGACATCCGGTGCGGGAATATCCTTTTCCGGGCCGATAACTTCAATCAACTCGGTGGTAAGGCGACGGGTCATCCGCTCCAGTTCTTGCTGCGACATCTGCGCTGGATCGAAGGCCACTCCGCCTTTGGCGCCCCCGAAGGGGATGTTCACCACTGCTGACTTCCAGGTCATCCACATTGCCATGGCCTTCATTTCATCCAGATCGACATTGGGGTGATAGCGGA
>JALGTD010000271.1 GCA_029821515.1 Candidatus Zipacnadia bacterium
GTATGATTCTACCTCGGTATCACTTCTCAAATTCGCCGATGGCACCTGCGGGAAGTGCACATCGTGCGTTGACTGCCGCCAGCCATATGTTTTCAACGTCCACCTGGTAGGCAGCCAGGGCACACTATGGAACGACAAGCTGTGGTCCACTCAAATCCAGGGCATAAGACCCGACGAGTGGATCACGGTGCCCACCATCCAGGCCGAATCCGGCGACGTACTCGACCATCCGTACCCACCGCAGGTAGACCACTTCGCCCAGTGCCTGCTGGAGGACAAAGACTCGTCCATCAACTTTGAGCAGGCGTTCAAGACGCACCGGGTGATGTTTGCCATTGAAAAATCCCTGGCCGAAGGCCGGCCGGTGCAGATGCAGGAGATGGACAGATAATAGGCCAGGGCCGGCCCACGCTTGACAAGTCCAGCCCATTATGGTAGTATTTATAAGACTTTGAGGTTATGACTATACTCGGCAACAGAGCAATCGGGCGGCGATGTAAGTGGGCTTGGCGAGATTTTCCCTAGCGAGTCGGCCCTCTTTGGTGTCTGAGCAGTAGTGAAATCATAGAGCCATGGGCCGGCTGAGCCGGCCCATGGCTTTTATATAGCAGGTCGTGGGCCTTACGGTAGGTTCACGGCCTTATTGTTTTGTCGGCGACCGATGAGCCGTGAACCCAATGGCAAATGGGGGAAACTACCACGAGATTAGCCAGTGCGATGCGCACAAGGTTGCCGACACCCGAAGTTGATGAATCTGACAATGAGCCAATAACGTGAAGGAGGTAGTTAGAAATGGACCAGACCAAGATTATTCTGCCCGAAAGTGAGATGCCGCAGGCCTGGTACAACATCCAGCCCGACCTGCCCGCGCCGTTGGCGCCGCCCCTGAATCCAGGGACCGGCCAGCCGATCGGACCGGAGGACCTGGCTCCTATTTTTCCGATGGAGCTAATCAAGCAGGAAGTAAGTATGGAGCCGTGGATCGAGATCCCTGATGATGTACTGCGGATCTACAAGCTGTGGCGGCCCAGCCCGTTATTCCGGGCCCATCGACTGGAGGAATATCTGGGGACGCCGGCGCGCATCTACTACAAGAACGAAAGCTTCAGTCCGGCAGGCAGCCACAAGCCCAACACAGCCGTCGCCCAGGCCTACTATAACAAGCAGGAGGGGGTCACTCGCATCGCCACTGAGACCGGCGCTGGCCAGTGGGGTAGCGCTCTGTCGCTGGCGGGTGCACTGTTTGACCTGGACATCACCGTCTACATGGTGAGATGCAGTTACGAGCAGAAGCCGTACCGGCGGATGTTAATGGAGGTCTGGGGAGGCGAGTGTTTCTCCTCGCCGACCGACAAGACCAATGCCGGGCGCGCGGCCCTCGCAAAGGACCCCGATACGCCGGGTAGTCTCGGTATTGCCATCTCCGAGGCGGTTGAAGACGCTGCTACCCATGACGGCACCAAGTATGCGCTGGGCAGCGTGCTTAACCATGTGATGCTGCACCAGACCATTAACGGTTTGGAGACCAAGAAGCAACTCGACTTAGTCGGGGAGAAAGCGGACGTCCTGGTCGGTTGTGTTGGGGGCGGTTCGAACTACGCCGGCCTGTTCTTCCCGTTTGTTAAGGACAAACTTGATGGGCAGGACATTGACATCATCGCCTGTGAGCCGACCGCCTGTCCGACGCTGACGCGGGCGCCATATCGCTATGACTTCGGCGATACCGCGCAGCTCACTCCTTTGCTCAAGATGTACACGCTGGGGCACAGCTTTGTCCCGCCGCCGATTCATGCCGGCGGCCTTCGTTACCACGGAATGGCTCCGCTTATCTGCCTCCTGGTCAGCCAGGGCGTCGTCGAGCCCCGCGCCTTCCAGCAGCCGGACATCTTTGAGGCAGCGATTACCTGGGCGCGCACCGAGGGGGCGCTGCCTGCTCCAGAGACTGCCCATGCGATCAAAGCTGGCATTGACGAGGCGCTCAAATGCAAGGAGACGGGAGAAGAGAAGTGTATTGTCATCGCCTACAGCGGGCACGGTCATTTTGACCTGGCCGCTTACGATGCCTACTTGAGTGGAGAGATAGAGGACTACCAACTTCCTCAGGAAGAGATCGACAGGGCGCTGGCCGAACTGCCGGAGATCGCTGAGCCAAGCTAAGCCGACGCGGCTCATAAGCTCATACAAAAAGCGGGTGGCGAGATACACTCTCGTCACCCGTTTGTTTTTGTCCTAGTGCAAAGTATTTCTGCCAGGCATATAGACCCGCTGCGGATATCCTACCCGAGGATTTCGTCTACTGCTCGCTCGCTAAGGCCCATCAAACCCATCCGCGTAAACGCATGGCCTCAGCCACCCGCTGCACACTGACCAGATAGGCCGCCGTGCGCATGTCTACATCGTTGGATTTGGCAGTTTCCACAACACACTGATAGGCATCGGTCATCTTCTCATCGAGACGCTTATGAACATACTCCGTGAACCACTGGTCACGGGAATAGTTCTGTACCATCTCGAAGTATGATACAGTTACGCCACCGGCGTTGCATAGGAAATCGGGGATCACGTGCACGCCCTTCTCGTACAGTATCGGAT
>JALGTD010000272.1 GCA_029821515.1 Candidatus Zipacnadia bacterium
AACATCTTGGTTTCCACGGGTTTTCCCCAGGACTTTCCCCTGAACAGACCAACGGTTGTTGACAACAAATACTCACAAAATGTCCCCAGACAGCCTGGTTGTGGGCGTCCTGGTGCTGCTGTGGGGCCTTATTGTAGAAAAGCTCTTAGCTGCTGAGTGGGGTCGTCCTGCCAGGCGAGGATGGTCGCAAAAGCTTCTTCGGTGAGACCAATCAGTTCGCTTCGCACGGCTGGGTCAATGTAATCAAGCAAGCTGGTGATCTGCTGCTGTGGCTGGTGATTGAGTATCATCACGCCAGCGATACCCAATGCCAGGGAGCGAGGCTGGCCACCAAAGCGCAGTACAAACTCGGCAGCCTTGCTGAGCCGCCCATCCTGGGGCTGGATCATGCGCATAGTGTTGTGAGTGGCGCGGTCGGTGGTATCAGCGAATAGCTTGTTAGTGATGCGTTCGTAAAGATCCTCAGCGAAGGCGTCGTGGTCGGCGGGGGTGAATACTCGAGGATGCGCCCGAACCAGTGCCCCTCCGACCTCTTCCCACATAGCCCAACGCCCGACCGCATCCACATCTGGGTCCCGGCGGCACTCGTGCATATAGGTATGTCCAGCCAGTCTGCCCAGCACGCCGAGTAGTGCGTGGACACCATTGTGTGCGTAAAGCTTGCGGTGATCCCAGGCCGCGAATTCTGGCCCCGACAGTATCCGCAGGCCCGCAAACTGAGGCACCGGCGCAGCAGCGGCGCTACCGTCAATGGGAAGCAGTTGGTATGACTCGGAGGCGATCACGATATCCAAACCGGGCGCGACCGCCGGCAGAGCCCGCTCGCTGCTGGTCAGCCGCTGGCACATCCGGGCCACCACCGTATTGACAAAGGCGAACTTTGTCTCCACCAGCTCCGGGGCCTTCATTGCCTGGCCGGTAGCCTCGATAAGTGCTGCGGCGGCGTTACGGTGATTCTCGCAGCACAGGACATTGAGTGGCTGGTGGGCGAAGATAGTTGATTCGGCGGCTGATGCCAGCAATTTGCCGACAGGCTCGAAGGCACGCGCGCCTGCCGTGGTAAACACCAAATCGGCTCCGGCCAGTACTTCGGTCAGTTGGTCGCTGGCACTTGGCGTCTGCAAGTCGATAGCACTGACTGGACTGACCTGGACTTGCTCGATTTGCTTTCCGATCTTGTTAAAGATGGCGTGGCTATGCTTGTTGAGGGCACCCACAAGCTCAGAGTCGATGTCGGCAAAAGTCATCTCCCAGCCCGAGCTGCTGAGCAACTCACCAACAAAGCCAAGCCCAACTCCGCCAGCGCCCAGGATCAGCGCTTTCACTGCAATACCTCCTCAGGGAAAGACGGTGTACCCAGTAGGTTATGTCAGGAAAGGGATAATTCGCTGTTGCCGGTGAAACTCCTGCTTTCAGAAGACGGTTCTCGCACTGTGAGGGCGGCGGCTGGCCCGGATTTAGTTGACTACTTGCGAGCTTTTTGGTAGGATTTAGATAATATGAGTAACGGCGAGAGCAATGGCCGAGTGCTGGTACTGAATCAAAACTACGAGCCGCTTAACATCTGTCGATGGCAGCGGGCGGTGACACTGGTATATCTGGACAAGGCAGTAATGGTGGAAGCCGACTCGCGGATGCTCCACTCGTCGTCGGTGACTATGCGGATGCCGTCGGTGGTGCGACTGGTCCGCTATATTCGCCGACCTCTGCCGCAGATAAAGCTTTCCCGGCAGAGCCTGATGGAGCGGGACAACCACACTTGCCAGTACTGCGGCAAAAAAGGCCGAGATCTGACTGTTGATCACGTTATTCCCCGTGAGCGCGGTGGCCGCCATGAGTGGAGCAATCTGGTGGCTTGCTGCAGGGACTGCAATAACCGCAAAGGCAACCGCACTCCCCGCGAGGTGGGCATGAGCCTGCTCCAGCAGCCTAAGCAACCGCACTTTATCCCCTATTTGAGTTTCTCGGCGATGCGCCAGGCGCTGACCAATGAAGTGTGGCGCGACTACCTCGAGCCGTTTGCTCCTCACCTGGTGCCAGACTGAGCTGCGAAAGTCATCCGGGCCAACTCCGTGGAGATTTGCTATGAGTTATGAACGAGGTATGGCGGCACTTCACCTGGAAATGACTGATTGCGTTCCCCGGACCGAATACTCAGCCGAAGGTCACTGGGACTTAATCGAAGCGGTCACCGGTATCGCAGTCTCAGAGGATAGCCCGGAGCAAGTCCAAGCTGAAGCCTCAAGTGCCTTCGTCAAGGCTTGGGACTACGACTTTATGTGGGCTATCTCGATAAGCTCCAGCGTCTTCGGAGAGGTCCGGACGAAGATGGGGCATGCCGTCTACGCCGCTGGAGGAGTCGACTACTCCGACGAAATCAGTTCACCGTTCTCGGAACCGGAAGAGGTCCTGGATTTTGACCCCGATGAGCGGTTGCCGGATTGGGATGCGCCACAGATATACCAGATGTACTTAGACCAGTACGAGCGATCCTGTGAGCGGTGGCCCAATTGTGTGAATATGTCTGGCGTATACGTTTCGCTCGTATCCGGCCTGATTGACCTGTTCGGCTGGGACCTGCTGCTGA
>JALGTD010000273.1 GCA_029821515.1 Candidatus Zipacnadia bacterium
CGGGCCGGTTCCCGGCCGCCAACAAGCCTGCGGGCATACCGGACGAGCCGCCCCGCAACTCGGCGCAGGGTCTTGCGGCGCTCTTGGTGGGTTTTGTAGAAGAAGTAAAGTGGGCCGTAAGGCAGTTCGCGCAGGAAATAGTATGCAAGCCGTGGGTGGAATAACCTCCAGACTTTGCCATAGCCCGATTGAGGAGCCGAGTGGTCAATGATTGCCAAACAGCCTACTTTGTCGCCCACTCCGCGAAGCTGGCAGGCCATCTCGTAGACAATGCTGCCGCCTCCGGAGTATCCGGCCAAATAATACGGACCTTCTGGCTGTACGGACTTCATCTCTGCTATGTACTGGGTGGCCATCAACTCAATTTGATGAGACGGCTCCTCGCCGGCTTCCAGCCCCCGGGCTCGGAATCCATAGACTCGTTGGTCCGGGGCCAGATACTGGGCCAGCCGGGCATAACAGAGGACATCGCCGGCGCCGGGGTGAGCCAGGAAAACCGGCGGTGCGGATCCTTCGGGCTGTATAGCTACTAGTGAGCTCGGGGCCGGCGACCACCCCTCCCTCCGCAGCACCTCAGCTAGCTGCCGGATGGTTGGTGCTCGGAAAAGGAGCGAGACCGGGAACCTCTTACCGAGACGCTCTTCGATTTGTGCGAACACCTGTGCGGCCAACAATGAATGCCCGCCCAACTCAAAGAAGTTGTCGGTCACCATAACCGACTCGACCCCCAGCGCTTCTTCCCACATCTCCTTGAGCTGTCCTTCGAGTTCATCTTTTGGCACTGCAGGACTGGTCTCAATCGGAGAATATGGTTTGCGGGCTTGACTGTCTTTGGGAGGCGGAAGAGCCTCGCGATCCAGTTTCGCATTGCGTGTCAGGGGCAATGCGTCCAGCACTACGAATGCGGACGGAATCATATACTGGGGTAGTGTCTCGTGAAGAAAACGGTCTAGTTCCTGGGCTGATATCGTCCGTGCCTCCTGCGGGACGATGTAGGCCACGAGACGCTTGTCACCGGGACTGTCTTCGCGTAGGACTATCGCGGCTTCCTGTACGCTGGGATGCCGTCCCAGGGCTACTTCTATCTCGCCGGGCTCGACGCGGAAGCCGCGAATCTTAACCTGGTCGTCAGTGCGTCCAATGAATTCGATGTTCCCGTCGGTTAGATACCGGCCCAGGTCTCCCGTTCTGTACAGGCGCGCGTCAGGACGATTGCTAAATGGGTTGGGAACGAATTTCTCAGCAGTCAGCCCTGGACTGTTGAGATAGCCGTGAGCGAGGCCGTCTCCGCTAATGTGGAGCTCGCCGGGGACTCCAACAGGTACCGGCTGGAGGTGGCGATCCAGCAGGTAGACCTGCGTATTGGAGATTGGGCGGCCGATAGGCACGGTGACAGCGTCCTGTGCGAGGTCTTCCACGGGATACCAGGTCGTGAAAGTGGTATTCTCGGTAGGGCCGTAAACGTGGAGCAAGTGCTCGGGTGGCTCATTTGCTAACACTGTTCTTACCGCGCTGGGGTCGGCGGCCTCGCCACCGAACAGGACGTATCGCACCGTACTGAACGCTGAGGGTGCCTCGCGGGCCAACAAGTTGAATAGGGCGGTCGTCAAGAACAGCACGCTGATGCCCAGCGCGTGAATCTGTTCCCCAAGATCCCAGAGAGAAAGGAGTGTGTCGCGGCCAATATAGACAAGCCGTGCTCCGTGCAGCAAAGCGCCCCAAATCTCGAAGGTTGCTGCGTCGAAGCAGAAGTTGGAGGCCTGGGCGACCCTGTCTGCAGGTTGCAGAGTGATGTAGTCTGTATTGCAGACAAGGCGGTTGATTGCGCGGTGCGACACACAGACTCCCTTGGGCGTGCCGGTAGAGCCAGACGTATACATTACGTAGGCCAGTCCGTCCGGGCGGGTAACGTTATACGGATTGTCCTGGCTCTGGCCTGCCCACTTATCCCCCTGATCCAGGTACACCTTGTGCTGTGATCCTGCTGACAGCTTACTGGCGTACCGCTGCTTTGTCAGAACAACGGGCGGAGCGGTGTCCTCAAGCATAAGCGTAAGACGTTCGGCAGGATAATCAGGATCGAGGGGGACATAAGCACCGCCCGCCTTCAGGATGGCTATCATTCCGACTACCATCTCGACCGACCGCTCTACGCACAAACCCACGAGGCTCCCTGCCCTGACTCCCAGTGCACGAAGATGATGGGCAAGCTGATTAGCCCGACGATTCAAGTCGCTGTATGTCAACTGCTCCTGGTCAAAAAGCAGTGCGGTTGCATTCGGGGCTTGCGCCACTTGGGCTTCGAACAGCTCATGCACACACTTATCCCGCGGGTAGTCCTCCTCGGTATCGTTCCATTCCACCAGCAATTGCTGACGTTCGGCCTCGGTCAGCACTTGCAGCCGAGAGATCGGCTGCTCTGGGTCAGCTATGATGCTTTCCAGCAAGACGTGGAAGTGTTCCAGCATTCGAGTGATGGTTTCGCCCTCGAACAAGTCGGTCCGGTATTCCATTTCGCACAAGAAACCTGCGGGTTCCTCTACCATGTAAAGCCCCAAATCAAACTTGGCAAGTTTGGAGTCAAA
>JALGTD010000027.1 GCA_029821515.1 Candidatus Zipacnadia bacterium
CAGCAGTAGCTTAATCCACCGGCTAAACTGGTCCTCCCACCAGGTGTAGTGCAGGTCCTCGGGCGCCTGGCCGATTCGGTCCATCATCCCAAAGAGTGTATAGCTGACGTTGACCACCCAGCCCTCACCCAGGTGCGCCACCCGGTTGCTGGCCAGGCCCTTCAGATCAACGGAGGACTCAAGCGCAGGAAAGTCTAACCGCTCCAGCTCCTTGAGAGCATCAGCCAGACGCGGCGGCGGTTCGCCCGCCCGCTTGGAGTTCACTATGATCAGGCCCATTCCTTTTTCCACGCGGTCGAGCAGCGGCTTCCAGACATGTTCGGGAATCTGATCGTACTTCACCCGCACCAGCACAACCACATTATACTGCTTAGGCGACATAAGTAGTTCGTAGATCAGGTCCACCTTGTCCAGGTTGAGATCGCCGCCGAAGACGTTGCTGCCCAGATAGGTGGTCTGGTAGGTGACCACATCCATCTTCATGTCCAGACGGCGCGAAATCTCCAGGATTTCGCGCGCCTGCGTGTTACCGCATACCCACAGCGTCCGCAACGGCTCACCCGCGAGCGGCGTAGCCCACGGGATCGGCGGCTGGTCGTGAAACAGCCCGGGGGCCATATCCGCCACGCCCTCCGGCGGGACGAGTTTCTCGGGGACCGGCATCCGCCGCAGCGGCGCTGTCTCATCCGGCACGAAGTCAGGGTCCGTGGTCAGTATCAGCACATCCGCCATGTGACCGCAGGCGCCCATTACAGTATAGGTCAGCGTGTGTTGTCCCTCCGTCAGCTCGACAGGCCCGGCCTTCAACCATTCGAAGCGAAGTTTACCATCGCTGGTAAAGTCCGCCTTGCCCCGGCTGTCAAAGAACTCCTCACTGTCCCAGGCCAGCTTGAAGTAACCCCCGTAATGCCCGTCTTCCCAGCCCCGCCACCAGACGAACCACGCGCCGGCCTGCGGCAGGTCGAACGCGTAGGAAAACGAGCTGTCCTGCTGGGTGTGGGCAGTCAGGTCGCGGCTGGGCGCATTCTCCCCGCGTGTCCAGGGAATCGCCAGCCAGCCACCCTCGTGGCGCCGGGTCCGCGAAAAGAGGTCCTCCACTTCCAGCCAGCCGTAGCCGTGGCCGTCGTGAAGCTCGATCTGTGGCCGCGGCGCCGTGCTCACCTCCAGCTTCAACCGCACCATGAACTCACCCGACTCGGGTACTGTCCCGCCCGGGTTGACGCTGCCAGGCACGAAGGTGTGCCCGCCGTCTCCGCTAGCGGCGCTGTGGCCCAGTGGCGAACTGTCGTCCACCGCCATGTAAAAATACCCGCCGGGCTTGTCCAGGGTAAAAGCGATCTCGTTATCGCCCAGTCGCAACACTTCCGGTGGGATCTCCACCTCATGCCAGCCGGCGGTGGCATACTCGATGAGGCTACCCCGGAGCACCTCCTGGTCATTCACCCGGATAAGCAGGTTATTCCATTCGATACCCTCAGCAGGTGCACCGTGCAGGCTGCGTGTGCCCACATGGTAAGGGTTAATCTTCATCAAGTACATGACCTGAGCACTGCGCATCTCCTCGGGCTCGTACTCGACTGAGAGGACCTTCTTCAGGACGCCCGTCGGGCTGCTCACTTGCCCGCGCGTCCCGTCCATCTCACCATCGTCCTCCCGAATCACCACGATCCTCTCCCCTAACGCCCAGGTTGCGTGCACACCAACCAGCAGCGCACACAAACCAACAAGAACCGTCAGCCATCGCATCATGATTGCCTCCGATACCGATTCAAATTCATCTCTGCTTGAGCTTTCTTATGTTGCTTGTGACCTTCTTTGATGAGCGTATCAATTCCTGGCCTGCCCCCATTAGTGGTACCACCTGCTATGTCAGTCCCAGGGCCGCTACAGCCTCGGGGCCGGTGGTCGATAGTTCAGTGCGCTGTGTAGTCGGACTGCATCGTAATACTTTCGCCGTCGTTGCGCAAATACCTACACCTCCGGTAGCTGCCCAATTTGCTAATGATCTGCTGTGGCGTGTCCTTGTTCCGACCGTTTGTACCACCCTCCTTTAAGTGTAAATGAGCCCAATAGTAAATGTCAAACATTAAGGGTGGATTCGTTTTGAGGCCAAGCTCATCCCTGTGCTACTCTCGGGACCAACTGATGGAGGAAGCAGGATGAGCGAGAAGAGACCTGTCTGGAAGAGGAAATACCCAACACTCGGCTTTAAGAACGGCTTTGGCGCTCTGTATCGGGTCAAGATGCACAAGCACCTGCGGACGTCGCGTTCCGTTCGCACCAGCACTGGCCCCGGTCAAATTCATTGGCCAATGACCCGCGATGTAGAAGCAGCGATCCTGAATCTACAAGACGCCCGACTGAAAAGGTGGTAACGTCGGCACGAAGAGTGGCGGGTTGGTTGAGCTAAACGTTGGGGGAGGGAAGAGCAAGAATTCTGCGAAGATTTTTGTAGTGTTGGCGGGCAAGTTGGTTGGCCTGCTGCAGACCAGAGGAAAGGTACACAATGACCAGACGAAAGCAAGCAGCAGAGAAAGGCGATGGCAAAGAGGTAGCGACCCTTGACTTCGGTCTGGGCGGATTTCTGGATCTGATCTCCAATATGGTCGAAATGGGCGAGTCGAAGGCCACTCGCACCAGTGAGTTCAATGTCAAGGGACTGGGTGATAAAGCCCGGGGCATCTACGGTTTCACCGTCCGCACTGGAATCGGCGGTGCTCCCCAGGTAGAACACTTTGGTAACGTGCAGACCACCGAAGAAGGACCCGTGGTCGCCGAAGTGCGCGAACCTCTGGTGGATCTGTTCGATGAGGCCGAGGAGATTATAGTCACAATCGAACTGCCCGGCGTGGCTCGATGAGCTGGACCCCTCGCGGGACCTGGACGAGGTGCGCAGCGAGTCAGTGCGCTGGATCAAGCGCTTGCTCACCCACCTCAGCCCACAGTAGCAACGAGGTCTCTCTATCCGTCGGCGTCTGAAGAAACCCAGAGGGGATCGTGTCTGCTATCGCCTAAAAACTGTCATACTTGTTCAATTCGGGGCAGAATCCTCGTCAGACGTCTTCTAATCTCAGGTCGTGTTAGCCAAGTGATCCGCAGCAGCAGGAATCAGTACAGGAAACAGAGAATGCCGCTGAAAGCCAAATGGAGAATATTGCATAAACAAAGGACATTTGCTACAATAGTGGCACGCGCAACCGTTGTATCTACAACTCAAAGGTATACCATCGATTGGTGGTGAGCTTTGTGGGTATTGATCATGAGCAAAGATCGACAGGACAATGCCTTGAGATGATGCATCGCCTTGGGATGATGCATCGATTTGCGCGAAAATACTTCGGAGCGCAGATGGAACGTCTGGGCTTGCCCCGCGTAGCCTTTCCGTTGTTCCTGTGCCTGCTACAGCAGGATGACCTCAGTCAAGACGATCTGGCGAGGGAGGCCGGTGTTGATAAGGCCACGGTCACGCGACACGTCGATGAACTTGAAAAAGCCGGCTTGGCTATCCGCACCGTTGACAGGAAGGATCGGCGCATTAGGCGCGTGCGGGTCACGGACAAGGCACGCGAATTGGCCCCGATTATACATAGTACTGTCCGTGCGTGGCACGACAAGCTGTTATCTGGCTTTACGACCGAAGAAAGGTACGCCGTGTTTGGGTTTCTGCGACGCATAGCGGAAAATACCCGGCAACACTGGGAAGAGATAGATGAGGAACCTGAAGATAATCTGCACCAGGAGAATCGTAATCCGGAAGCTGATTTCTGAACTAACGAACCAATCGTGCGCACAAGACGTCTGACCAAATGGTTACACACGCAACTGACACGAAAGAGTAGGCTGGTGGTTAGTTATGCTGGATAGGCATTTAATGACGAAGAGACGCCTTGCCATACCCTTGCTGATTCTTCTCGCCTTGTGCCTGTGCGCGAGCGCGTGGGCACAGGATGAACTACCGCGCCCATTGACACTGGCGGATGCCTTTCGGGTTGCCCTGGAGCGCAACCCCTCGGTGGCTGCGGCGGAAAGCGATCTTGCCGGGCGCCGGGCGAGTCTTGACGCCCAGAAAGCGCGTCGCCAGCCAACGCTGAGCGCTGGCTGGAACTGGCAGACACAGCAGTCTCTGCTCCACGGCCGCACGACGAGCCGGGACCTGTCATTGACCCTCAACCAAACCTTCTACGAATCCGGTCTCAACAAGTCTATTGGGGCGGCTGGTCAGCAGGTTCAGGCCAGCGAGGCTAGCCTGGAGGACAGCCGCAGGCAGCTTCTGAAGCAGGTCGCAACTACTTATCATACAATCCTGGCTGACCAAGAAATGGCACGGGTGGCTGACGATGCAGTCAGCGCCGCACAGCAACACCTGGAATTGGTTAATGCCCGCATTGAGGCAGGCAGCGCTGCGCCGGTTGATCGGCTGAGTGTGGAAGCTGAACTGGCGGATGCACACTATGAATCGGTGCAGACAGTGAACGCTGTCTGGCAGGCAATTGCACAGCTGCAGGCGTTACTCGCACTCCCCCCTATCACCGTGCCGATGCTCGGGGAAGCTGCCGAGATAGACTACGGCCAGGGCAAACTGGAGAGTTGGATTGATGAAGCACTCGCTCAGCGTCCTGATATCGTAGCCCGGCAGCATCAGGTGCGGGCAGCGGAACTGAACGTTGAGCAGACAAAGATCGCAACTGGGATGAGCTTTAGTGTAGTGGGTGCGGCGGGCTATGGGCAGTACACGGACACCAGTGGCGAAAGCTGGTCGGTCGGAGCTGGCGTTAGCTTCCCTCTGCACGACCGCCAGGCCCAAGCCGAGGTGGAGCAAGCCCGGGCAAGTCTGGAGGCAGCACGTCAGCAGTTCTCTGAACTCAAGCTGACCGTAACGCGGGAGGTCTCCCAGGCTTGGTATGCCCTGCGCGATGCCTCACAGCGTGTCGTCGCAGCGCAGGCGTCAGTGGAGGCGGCACGGGCAAATCTCGACTCAACCCAGGAGCAATATGCGACGGGCGTGACTGATATCGTTGCAGTGACCGACGCGGAGCTGAACTGGCGCCGCGCCCGAGGCCAGCTTGTTCAAGCACGGTACGACCGTAACGTCGCATACTATAACCTGCTGGCTGGGTCCGGCCGGCTGCTGACCAAGTCGGATGCTACGGCCCCCCCCGAACAGGAAGAGACGGTGATTGAATAATGAAACGCTGGATAGCAATAGCTATTATCGTGGTAGTGATAGTCGGCGCGAGATGGTGGTATCTGCGTAGCCGCCAGAACGGTGGACAGGAGGAGGCGCTGCCCACGGCTACGGTCGAACGGGGGGACCTGCGGGTCACGGTGGCCGCTACCGGTGTGCTGGAGCCGCTGACCACCGTCGAGGTTAAGTCGCGTACCGGCGGGGAGATCGAGAAACTGTACGTGGAGGCCGGTGACTACGTGAAGGCCGGCGATGTGATCGCCCAGCTTGATCCCACTGAGCTGCAGGGGAATGTCGAGCAAGCACAGGCGACGGTTGATGCCGCCGTGGCCAGAGTAAAACAGACTCGTTACTCCTCGCAGGTCCAGCAAGAACAGACACGCACACAGATTCAGGAAACACAAGCCTCTCTGGAGATGACTCGGGCCCGACTCAGGCAAGCCCAGTCGCAACTTGAGGAAACCCGCGAAAACACCAAACAAAGCGTCATCCAGACGCAGGCGAGGCTGGAGTCGGCCCGAGCCAGTTTGGCTGAAGCCAAGGTCCAGGAGCAGATACAGCCAGAGCTAACCAGGGCCGATATCAGCCAGGCTAAGGCGCACATCAGCGAGGTCCAGGCCACGCTGGACAACGCGGAAGCTGAATTGCAGCGCCAGGAACGGCTGCTGGAGAAGGGCTTTGTCTCCCAGCAGGATGTAGACAACGCCCGGCGCAGCTACCGTACCGCTCAGGCGCAATTAGAGCAAGCCAAAACCAGTCTCCAGACGGCTCAGACGCAGCAGGTGCAGATTCAGGTGCGCCAGCGCCAGCGCGAGTCAGCCGAGGCGGCACTGGCCGAAGCCGAAGCTGCACTGGCCACGGCTAAGACGAGTGAGAAGACACAAGTTCAGGTGCGCACCGACGAGGTCGAGGCCTCGCGCCTGGCAGTTAAGCAGGCCGAAGCTGCACTGACACGAACGAAGGCAGGGACGCTGACCGACTCGGCCAAGATCCAGGATATCGTGGCCGCCACCGCCGATCGCAGGAAGGCGCAGTCCAGTCTGGACGACGTGCAGTACAACTTTGAGCATACCACAGTCGTCGCACCTCGTGACGGAGTAGTGCTCCAGAAACATGTAGAGGAAGGCACAGTGATCCCAGCAGGGACTGCCGCCCTATCGCAAGGCACTGCCATCGTGACCATCGCCGACATCACTGAGATGTACGTGATGACCGATGTGGACGAGGTGGATATCTCGCGAGTTAAGATCGGTCAGCCCGTGGACATTAGCGTGGAGACGCTCACTAATGTGAAGATCATCGGACGCGTGGATAAGCTGTATCCTCAGGGGCAGGAGAAGGAGAACGTCATCTACTTCCCCGTGCGGATCAAGGTCCTTGACTTGCACTCAGAACTGCGGCCGGGAATGACTGCGGACGTGACCATCCTCACCGCCGAGCGCAAAGATGTGCTCTTGGTGCCCGACTCGGCAATTGATCGCTCCGCCGGAGAGCCCTCTGTACTACTGCTCTCCGCGCCGGGCGGCGAGTCACACAGCCGTAAGGTAATGGTCGGAGTGACCAATTATGAACAGACTGAAATCATTAGCGGCCTGCAAGAAGGCGACACGCTTGTATTACCCTCGGGTGCGCCAGAAGCCCAGCAGGGCGGTGCCAGTGAAGGAGGAGGCCGCCAGGGCCTACGCCCGCCCATGATGAGACCTCGGCCTCGGTAAGGGCGGCCAGCCGGACGGACAGGAGAACGCACATGGCGCTGATTGAGACAACGAATCTGCATAAAATCTACAGAATGGGGGATGTCGAGGTCCGTGCCCTGCGCGGGGTTAGCATCGCAATAGAAGCGGGTGACTACCTGGCGATAATGGGGCCTTCAGGCTCAGGCAAGTCTACCCTGATGAACCTGCTGGGCTGTCTGGACACGCCAACCAGCGGCACGTATCGGCTTGGTGGTGAGGACGTTAGCAGCCTCGGGGCTGACAGACTTGCCGCTGTGCGTAGCCAGCAGATCGGCTTCGTTTTCCAGCAATTTAATCTCCTGCCCAGGGCAACCGCCCTTCAGAATGTGGAACTCCCCCTTGTCTACACTGGTGCCAAGAACCGCCACGAGCTGGCCCTCAGATCGCTGGAGCGCGCAGGGCTGGGAGATCGAGCACACCACCGCCCTACGGAGCTTTCGGGCGGCGAGCAGCAACGGGTGGCTATGGCGCGGGCATTGGTGAACAACCCCAGCATAGTGTTGGCCGACGAGCCGACCGGGAACCTTGACAGCCATACGGGAGAGGAGATCCTGAATGTGTTCGATGAGCTCAATGCTGAGGGCATTACGATGATTATGGTGACACACGACCTGCAGGTGGCGGATCACTGCAAGCGCACGATTCAACTGGTAGACGGGGAGATCATCAGCGACAAGCAGAACCATGAGGTTAGGGGGACAGGTGAGATTTAGTGAACCTCATTGAGGCAATGCGTACGGCATATATGAGCTTACTTGCCAACAAGTCCCGGTCGGTGCTGACTATGTTGGGCGTGATCATCGGCGTGTCGGCGGTGCTCGTTGTTGTGGCCATCGGGCAGGGCCTCAAGGCCGATGTCCTCGACCGCATCCGTTCGATGGGTACAAATCTGGTCACGATTAGCCCCGGCGGCGGACGGCGCCACGGGCCACCAACCGGACAGACGCAGCCCGGCAAGCTGACAGAAGAGGATCTGGAGGCGCTCCAGCAGGACTTGACAAACATCGCCGCCCTCGCCCCGACTGTGCAAAGAGGCGTCACCGCCAAGTATCGCAATCTCACGCACACGACCCAGGCGGTGGGCACCAACTCCCAGTGGCCTCTCGCAATGGCCTTTGAGATCGCAAAGGGACGCTTCTTCAGCGCAAGCGAGCAAAGGGCGCGGGCCAGGGTGGCTGTTATCGGGCAGGATGTCGTGGATGAGCTTTTCTATGGACGGCCGCTGGTCGGAGAGTACATTCGCATCAATAACACCCCCTTTGAGGTCATTGGTATCCTTGAGGAGAAGGGCGGCGGTTGGGGGAATCCGGACAATCAGATCGTCATACCCCTCAGCACCGCCCGCCAGCGGCTGGTCGGCGACGCTGACCTCAATGCAATTCTGGTCTCGGCGGAGGGAGAGGATGTTGTCCCCATCGTCAAGGAGAACATCGAACGCACCCTCTTTCGCACCCACCGAGTGGCCGAGGCGACCAGGGACTTCGACATCCGCGACCAGACTGAGATGCTGTCTATGGTCAGTGAAACCACTGGCCAGATGACGCTGTTTTTAGGCGGAATTGCGGCGGTCTCACTGCTCGTGGGCGGAGTCGGGATTATGAATATTATGCTTGTCTCGGTCACCGAGCGTACCCGCGAGATCGGCATCCGCAAGGCTGTCGGCGCCCGGCGCAGAGATATCATGGCCCAGTTCCTGATCGAGTCGGTGATGCTGAGCGCATTGGGTGGGATAATCGGGATTGCCTTCGGCTTTGCAGGCTCACAAGCATTAGGACAAAGTCTCGGATGGCAGACGGTTGTACCACTGTGGGCCGTCGTGCTGTCCTTCTTCTTTTCGGCAGCGGTGGGCGTCTTCTTCGGCTGGTATCCCGCACGCAAGGCGGCGCTGCTCGATCCCATCCAGTGCCTGCGCTATGAATAGTACCACGTTACAGGGCGCTCAAAAAGGCGCTCATCACCCAGTGTAGCTACTGTACCGTTCAGGAGCAATTACAACAGGTGCAGGCTAATCTGCAGACACCTCAGACACAGCAGGAGGCAGCCCAGCGTTTGCATTGTTCACACGGGCCGAGGATGGTATAGTATCAATAACTGCCGTATTTGTGTACAAGGTTAATGATGTGCTGATATTGGCTGAAGCTGACGTTATCGGGCACCGAGTGGTCCGAGTGATAGATATACCCGCCCCCGACCTTAGCCACTGGGATTTTGGTGGCGATCTCTTCCTCGATTATCGCTGGATTGGGGTCAGCCATGCAGCGCGCATCAATCCCTCCCATGAAAGCTAATTGGTCTCCGTATTCGTGCTTCAGTTCAGGCAGGTCCATCCCCGCCTTTACCTCCAGTGGCTGTAAGCAATCCAGCCCGGCCTCCAGCAGGCCAGGAATCAGCTCCTTGACATATCCGCAGCTATGGAGGATTACCTTCAATCCACGGGCGTGGAAAAAGTCATAGATTAGCTTGTGATTAGGGAATTCGAAACGCCGGAACATAGCCGGCGAAAACAGGGATGCGCCCCGGTAGCCCATGTCGTCATAGACAAACGCCCCGTCAAACTCAATACCTGCTGCCATCATCTCTTCAGCGGCAGCAATGACAAGGCGGGCATAGGTCGCAAACATATCATCCACCCATTCAGGATCTTCGATCATAGATAGCAGCAGTTGCTCGGACCCGACCACCATCTGGATACGATCATAGCCAAAAACCCCTCGAAAGTTGAACCAGCGTCCCTTCGCGCGGGCCTCCTGTTCGAGCTTGCGGACATACTCCCAGTCAACCCGCTGGCGATTCCAGGCCAGCCGCGGTTTGTATTGCTCCCAATCGCTGCGCGTCTTAATGAGGAAATCAAGCATTCCGGGGGTGGTGTAAGCGTCCTTCCAGTTCTTTAGGGTAGCCCCGTCGGAATCGCGTGTGATCGTATGCCGCTCAGTCTCCTCAATAACTTCGGTAGGTAACTGAAATGTCCAATCCACGTCAGCTCTGATCATCGCATAGTCAAAATAATCCGCCGGGCTTACCTCTGCGGGCAAGCCCTCCTGGTGCCATCGTTCCACCGTCGGCCCCCAGGGGTTGTCATGGAGGGGAATACGATCTGTTTCCTGAAAGCTTAGTGCGGCATCTACTCGCTCACGGTTAGTCATTGGCTTATTCTCCTGACAGGTTGGTTGCGAAGTTGCAATAGCCAGATGTCGGCTCCAAGTCAGCCAGACCCTGCGTTGGGCACCCCCGCCAGGCAGTCTATAGCTCTGGCACCAAAGGTGGCTGAGACAGGCCTTTCCTCATTCGCATATAGAAGTCCTTGACAGACTTTTGATAATATGGTACCATACTTATGTTAGTATTCCCACTCAGTTCAGTGCCGACACCGACTGGCCCAGGCGGAGCAAGAGTCGGAAGATGAGGCTGGGGCAGGTGGCGGTTGTAGCTAAGTAGAGGGTTTACGCGGCTTACTATCACCAAAGTAAAGGG
>JALGTD010000028.1 GCA_029821515.1 Candidatus Zipacnadia bacterium
CGCTGGATAGGCAAAAGTGGTTCTGCTCACTGCGATCCCTCTTCACGTATCCAAATAAGTGATCTTCTTAGTAGTGTGCTCACTCGGTGGGTATACTTACACTACAGTCAAACAATTGGGCTTGTCAACGTGAGCCTGTACGTCAGCAGGTAGTATGCAATAGGCCACTAAAAGGGGCAGGAGAAATGATCATCTCGCGCCGCACCTTTTTCCTCATAGCGGGGCTTGTCGTGCTGGCAGTCGTTATCGTGGTCGTCTGGTGGCTTGCTCGCTCACCGAAGACCGACCGTCAACAGATAGTTGAGCTCCTAAGCCGCACAGAGCGGGCTGTTGAGCACAAAGACCTCGGTGGCACGATGCGAGCCATATCCAAAGATTACGCTGACGGCACCTATAGCAAGGGAGAGCTGCGGCGCGCAGTGGTCGCCGGATTTCGCCAGGTCAGCACTATCAGAATTACTCCGGCTTTGCATAAGTTGGAAATTACCGGGCAGCATGCCCGCGCCGAACTCGATGTTGATGTATGGATAGACTCCAATAGTCCCCGTCCGACTATGGACATATCAATATGGGCGGAATTGAGCAAGGAAAGCGGCGAGTGGTTGGTGACCAGTGCAGGCGGTGACTGGCCGAATATCCCCGAACAGTCTTTCCCCTATCAGTGATGACCCCAACAGTGTGCAGGTCAGAACGGCATCTGTGAGACAGACTTTCCGATCAGTGCCAGGGCAATAGTGGCCATCCCCACCAATCCCATTCCGCAGGAGAAGCCAGCCATAAGAACGGTCGCGTAGAGTTTCCAGCGGCGCGCGCCGAACCTGGGTATGAAGTAAAACTGGCTAATTAGCGCCCCGATCAGCTGCGGGATAACAGAGTGGGGCAAAATGCCGAAGCCCCGCACCACACCATAAATCAGCAGGACAGGCAGGCGCAAGGCGGATAGTCCCGCGTAAATGGCCAATGCCACCACGAACCCGCCAATGGCGAAGCTCTCGTTCCACGCCTTGTAGAAGACGCTGGTTTCGGGATTGACGGTGGAGGTGAGCCACAACCCACGCTGAAGCGCGCTCAAGGGCCACATCTTCTGGGCGTAGGGATAGTACGACGAGGGAATAGGAGCCAAGCGCCAGACAAACCCCCAGAATATGAAGCTACAGATAATACTGATCGGAAGCATGATTAGCTCAGCTTTGATTAGGCTAGCGATCTTATTGCCGGTCAGTTCCAGCACGCGGAACTCCTGGGCAGCTCCACCCACATTAAACCTGGGTATCGGCGCAAACCAGATGTCAACACCCTTGTAACCACTGAAAATAATCGTGGCTTCCAGAACCATTGGCACACCCAGGAACTGGCCAGTCATTCCGATCATACGCGCATTGATATAGGACTCAAAAGGACTGATCAAGAAAGCAAATCCGGCGATGATCCACGCTGGGAACCCGGGCACGAGGATGGCGCAAAGCACAACATAGGCCAATGCGGCAACTGCGTACACACCAATAGGGATCCACAGAGGCAGATCGCCGCGGCCCTTGGGAACCACCCACCCCCCGTGTGTAACTTCGCCGCGTTCCCGGCTCTGACGGTCGTAGCGCCACTTCCTGTATATCTCGTATCCGCCCATAACGGCTACGGCAAGCGAGGCACCAATTCCAACGCTGAAGTAGAAGTCGATCTGGTTGTAGAACATGGTATTGATAGTATCCATGCCGGGCCGCCAGGTGTGGAGGATACCGGCCTTGAATAACATCGGGTTGACAATCGCCATACCTACAGTCGCAATGAAGCTACCCACAACAGCCCAGAAGGGCACGACGAAGCCGCTGATGATGCTGCCCAGGTTGGTCATAAAGCCCATTGGCACAGCCGGCAGGACACTCTCGGTAGTCCGGGTCAAGTCTACCCACGGAATGGGGATGAGTTGAACCGGCTCGGTCATAATCACACCGGTGATGGTCGGAATGCCCAGGTAGATAGCGCCGAAAACCAAACCAACCATTGCGCCAATGGAGAAGGTACGCCACCGCCAGGTTTCCTCCTTGCTGCTGGCCTCAGCCAATGCAGTAGCGCCCTGAGCCGTAATAGCAGCAAACGGGAAGGGCAGGTTCTCGTAGTCAGAGGTGATGCGAAACATCGAGTAGCCCATACCGAACCAGAACATCCGCCCGAGCAATCGTCCGATTACCGTGAGCACGATAGGGATCACCCAGTCGGGATGGAAGAACGTCCGCTGGGCCAGCGCCGGAGAGTCAGCCGGGGGAACAATCCAGGTAGGCACACGGCTGGCGATACCCATACCCTTAGCTGCAGGTGAGCGGACGAAATACTGCATCCACATAGAGCCGGCAAAGGCACCGCCAGCAAGAGCAAGCCCACCCTCCATGGAGGCCAGCGAAGCTGCGATATAATACAGAATATATACCTCGGCGCGTGACATAGTGACGTACGAACGCCGGGCGATCTCGGTGAACAGAATGATGGTTGTCCACTCTGCGGCCGGGCCAAGAGTCTGGCCGGCCATCAGCCCCAGGTAAATGGCGCCCGGCATCATCACAAAGCCGACGAACAGCGACCCCAAAATGGCCTTGGTGCCGAAGCCGTCAACGAATTCATCAGGCTGCTCCATCAAGTTGCGGTATAATTCTATTTCGGGGTCTATGTGAGCCACACGACACCTCCGACATAACACCAAACTCAGTTCGGTAACTTTTCAGGCCTGATCGGCCAAGCCGGGCACCAGCTAGGCCTCAACCTGGACTTCTGATGAGCCTTCGACAAGCAACTCCTCAGCCCGCCTGCCATATTCTTCCTTTTGATCAATCGGGAATGTTCGCCACAACAGGTACTGCTTACGGAGGATATTTATGAAGTTGCGAGTAACCCGTAGCCAGGAGGTATCATCGCCGCTGACCCGCAGGATGTCAGCGTAAATCTCAAAAATCTCCTCATCTTCCGTCGGTACAGTCCCAATGGTCAGCTTCTCCGAGACTCCCAGGTCGTAGGGAGCCAGCCACACCATCGACTTCAGAGCATAGCCTCCCCCATATCCATAATCGCTCTTAACAAGCTCAATTTCACCAGTGGAGAACTGCCCTAATGAGTAGTCAGTATGGGCAGTGAAGTACTCGTGCAGGTACATATTCACGCCCAGGGCCTGGTCACCGGTGACCGTGAAGGGTAGCACGATGTGCATCCTGTCACCTTCAGGCTCGGGCATCGTCCAGTGCCGTTCGATACCAGGCATAGCGATATTGGAGGCCCGCCGCGCCGGGTAGATGACCGAGGCCAGCACCGTGGCCATAATAATTAGCGTGGCCAGCACGGCCGACAACGATGAGTAGTTGAGGTTAAGTCCGGTTACCAGATGAGTTTGCACCAGAACCCGTGCAGTAACCTGCCCCAACAGGTAGCCGATAATAGCACCCAGGATAGCATAGACACTGGCTTCGGCCACGAACAGTGCCGCAACATGAGTAGGAGCCAATCCCAAGGAGCTATAAATATAGATCTCATGCACTCGTTCATAGACTGACCCCAGCATCGTATTAAGAACGATAGCGGCCGCTATGAGGATAGGTATGATCAGATCGGTCATACCGCTGAAGCCGGTAGTGCCGATGGAGCTGCACAAATATGTCCGCCCTTCGACGCCCCCGTATATATTAAGATCAATACGCTGGACAAGTTCATCCAATATCTCGTTAACTGCCGCCGAATCATTAATACCGATCGCCACTGAGCGTAGCGAACCGCCCATGTTCAGCAGAAAACTGTAGGGCACGATAGCCATCTGGTCGGGGGCCAAGTGGATATATTCGCGGCGCTGCTCGGCCTTGGAAGTTCTGCGTGCAGTTGTGCTCTGCTGTTCAGCCTCCTGCCCGAATTGCTGCTGGGTGACCATAAAGTCAACGGGGCTGAGCACCTCACCATCGAGATCGGCAAGGTCGCTCAACTGACCGGAGTCAATGATGCCGATAACCCGCAGCTCTTTGCCGAAGATGCTCACGGTAGCAGTTCCCACCTGCTCGGTTCCGATCTCCAAGTGACTGGCTACCGCATCAGGCAGCAGGCATACGTCCTTCTCGCCTTCTTCGAACCATCGTCCGCCGCCACGCACGACCTTGTCAATTCCAGTTACCTGAGACTCCGAGGGCATCAGTCCAAGCAGGGCGGTAGCATTGTACGACTGGTTGCCGCGGCGAATAGCAACAAACGACTGTTCCTGGGGACTGCCGGAGTAATACCAACTGCGAGCCGCCACCGGATGCTGGTCGCCGAACTCGTTACTGAGGATTCGCTCGGTAGCCTCACCAACCGGTAACCAACCTAAGTCCCGGATCATTATTCCATCGTATTCGGCAAACCGTGGCAATAGCAGCTTAGTAGTGCGGGTCTGCTGCACTATCGAGGTGAATGAAAGCACCGTGAATGTCAATAACACCAACGTGGTGGCTGTGAGCAGGGTTCGCACCTTCCGACGCCGCATATTTGATATCCCCAGATTAAAGGCGGCTGCCGAAGCCCCCAGGCGGCCGACGTCGGCACTGTGCATGCCTGTCTGCTTATACCGAACTGCCTTCATCTGCTCTTCAAATTTCTGGACTATGATGCCTATTACAACTGCGCTGAGCGCAAGAATGATGAAGGCGAGTAAAATGATAGCCGGAGTGAACGTGATGGCAAAGGCCGGGTGGACAAGTGCAATAATGATAAAGACCGCCAAAAAGATGCCCAGATTACCGGCAATCTGGCCGGTAATGCCGGGAGAGGCAATTAACAAACGCTCGGTGAAGAAAGCAAACGGCAGCAGCAGTGCCAGGTAGAATATAATACCCTTGATTACGTCGTTTTCGGTGGCACGCACCTGAGGATAGGCACTGGACTCTTTGCTCCAGGCTGACCGAGCGCTGCTAAAGAATTTATCATACTGGCGCGCCCGCAGGAAGCTCGCCGCTTCATCCAGTTCCTCTCGGGCCCGCTGGTGAGTATCCTGAACCCGGTCGTTCTCGATACCGTGCTTCACCAATCGCCTAATGCGGTACTCATCGAGGCGCCACATATCCACTGCTACCCGATAAGGCGTGGCGTACAACGACGGATTGGCATCGGCCAGGTACCCAATTCCGGTAGGAGCATCGTCCGTAGAGTCGATGAGTAGAAGCTGCAAACCCAGCAGACTGGCGCCCATGGTGACTTTCACGCGCATACCAGGCGGAGCGAATACTACCGCTACCGGCTCGTAGCTGGAAGTCAGCTCCTTGGGCGGGATGGGCAAGGCATAGCCATATTCAGTGGGTGCTGCATCGCTGGTACTGTCGTAGACGTATATTTCCGAAAGCAACTCGAAGAACCGCTGGTCAATCATATCGTAGATGGCCATAGGTCGGCAATGAAACAGCACCACCGTCGCGGGCTTTATAGGCTGGTTAAGCGCGAAGGTAATAGGCTCAGCCACAGCCCCATTGACGCCCTGATCGGGGGCCATGCGGATTGCCCCGGTCTGCTCGTCCAGCTTGTAGCCTTCGACGGTGACACTATCAGCCACGGCTCGCACATTGGGAAGACCAACAAGTGAGTATCGCCCGCCGCGCTTGTCGGGTTTCTCTCTGCCAGTTGCCTCATCTATCTCCCCGCGGTTCGACAGGCCGAAAGCCTGGCCCCGCACTCCCATGCAGGTCTTCTGGCGCGGGCGGGCCAGGGCAATGGCCCGGGGTACAGACTTGTCAGGAAAGGTGGCCTCTTGAGGGTCAAATTCAACCAGTCGGCCTTTGACCTCGACGAAGTTATCGGCCAGCTCAATTTCATAAAGATCTTCAGGCTGCTCCAGCGAAATCAGATCGGCCAGCAAACAGCTCAAAAACCGCGTCTGCACAACCAGATTGTCAACGTCCACTTCTGCGGGCACGTCAAGGGGAGTATCCACCAGCGGCCGAGAATCGTCAACAGTAGCAAAACCCAGGCCTGGTATTCCCCCAAGCGTGGGCACCTCGCTGGACAGAGCCAGCCGCCCTGCCATATAGGTATGCCACTTCTTGCCCTTAATGGCATTTATGCCATCAGCGAAGTGGCTCTCGGCAGGAAGGGAAAGCTCCCGGCCGATTAACTCGGCATATTCGCGGGCCTTCTTACCAATCTCGGAAAATCGCCACTGGTCGCCCTCGTTATAGTTGTAGTAGTAAGCCTTGTAAAACAGGCCAAATGTGTCGTTGTGACTGGAGAGGTCAACCGAAAACCACAGATAGATATTCTCTTCACTGAAATCGAGAGCAGCAGTTAGACGATTGAGCGCTGCCTTAGTTTTCTCCAATGCAGCGGTTTTTTGCTGATCACTGGCCTCACGACTCAGATCGCGAGCCTCGCTAATTGCTCGCTTGACCCTGATAGCCTCTTCTTGGATGCTGACTACGCGCTTGCCAAACTTATCAACCAATCGCTTGCGCTCGGCAAGCTCCCCTTTTGTTAACTGATAGGCAACCAGTTTACCAGCATTGGGATTAGTCCTGCGGGCATATCCAACAACTCGCTCCAGCAAATCAGCCTTCTCGACAGCAGCGTTGACTCTGGATAGCAGCGGTTTGAGGCCACGAAGTTGCTCGTCAAGCGGGCGGGGCTTGCGCTCCAGTCGGTATTGCCCGACCGGCTCAGTCCACAGCCGCTGAGTCACAGTCTCAATTCCTTTGCGCGCCTCCTGAGCTACCGCGAACAGTCTCTTGACATGTGGATCGCTGCGCGCGCCCCGGATACGCTCACGAATAAATCTCTTCGTGCCATCCAGCCCCTCAAAGTGGCCGGCGGTAGCCAGGAATACTACACTGCGCTTGGGGGGATGCTCTTTGAATGCTTTGATGAGTTGAAAGAGGGCAGCAATGCTGGAGGCGTTCTCCGCCCCAGGCGCCCGTGTAGGCGTGATGGAGATGGAATCGTAGTAAGCCTGAATTACCACTTGCTGCTTGCTGAGGCGGGGGTCGGTCCCCTGAATACGTCCGGTGATGTTTTGGGCGGTGACTTCCTTCCACTCCATATCGCATTTGACAGTGACCTGGGTGTCGGGATTGGCTGTCAGATGCGCAAGCAGGTAGTCGGCAGCTTCTTTCGGCACCCAGAACCGGGGAATATTCACCGGCATAGATAGGAACTTTTCTTCCGCCTCACCACGCAAAGTTGTATCCGGCTCAACGAACAACACAGCCTGGGCACCCAAAAGCGGCGCATTGAACCACCGGTTACCACAATTGAAGTCAACCATCACTATACTATCGGTGACTTCCAAACCATTGAAGGAACGCAGTTCCCCATTACCGGCGTAGATGAGCTTGCCGGTTAGGCCATCCGCTGGTGTCTTCGGACAGCGCACCAAGTTGGGCCAAATGGGTAAGATCTCCAACTGTTGGCCATCTGAGGTAGTCACAGTCGCCGCCGGTCCTTTTGCTGGATCAGACCATGGCACAAGTGTAGTGAACTCTTCGACAGTAACTTTCTGGAGGCCCAATTCACGGAAACGCCGCTCGACTAGGTGGGCAGCCTGCTGGCACCCAGGGTAGCCAGTGACCCGACTATCGTATGCTGCCAGCCGGTCGATAGTCTGTGCGATTCCGTCCCGTGAGACCATCCCGGCTACTGCCTCATAATCCGTCTCAGAGGTCAGGACTGGCTCCTCTATTTGCCCATTACCCAAACCTCCACTAATCAGCAGCCACCATAGGATTCCAACCAGAATAGAAGAGCTTCTCCAATACCGCATACTCACCTAGCATTCACCACCTAAAGTGGTATTTGACACTGCCTGTGCGAGGCTACCGGCCGACGGCCGCCCCTTGTGTGCGGTCTGTCAACTTGCTGCTATCTACCCATTCCGCCGACTTCCAGTTCAATCTCGTGGCGGTGTTCGATGCGCTCGATCTTGCCATCGCGGATATGGACGATACGGTCGGAGACATCAATCATCTTCAGATCGTGGGTAGCTGAAATCACCGTCACACCACTGGCCTGGTTGAGCTCCTTAAGCAGATCGATGATCTCTTTGCCAGTGTGCAGATCCAGGTTCCCGGTGGGCTCGTCAGCTAGCACAATAGCGGGTGAATTGGCCAGAGCCCGGGCCACCGCCACACGCTGCTGCTGGCCACCGGACAACTCGTAGGGTTTGTGGTCCAGACGGTCACCCAATCCGACCAGAGTCAACAGCTCGCGGCCGCGGTCCATCATCTCGTCGGTACCCATTCCAGCAAAGATCATAGGCAGAGTGACATTCTCCAGAGCAGTCATAACCGGGATCAGGTTAAAGGTTTGGAAGATATAACCAATTTTCCGGCACCGCAGCCAGGCCAACTCAAAGGCGTCCAACTGCGCCATATCCACCTCTTCGATGAAACAGCGACCGGCGGTAGGTTTGTCCAGACCGCCGATCATATTGAAAAGCGTACTTTTGCCCGAACCCGACGGTCCCATAATGGAAAGGTACTCTCCACGCCGCACGTCCAGATCAATGTCACGCAACGCCGGCACCTCGATCTCGCCCATAACATAGATCTTCTTCAGATCGCGGGTACGCACGATAAACTCATGGGTAGTGACCGAGTCGTCGCGAGCAATAGTCTTCATTCGTTCATCGCGCTCGTGCTCCACGGCCTGCATAACCTCGCGCAGGTCAGCTCCACACTTGGGACAGACAGTGACGATGCCGGTCATTTCGATCTGCTCGCCGCATTCCGGACATTCTATCTTCGCCATTTTCCTCTTTCCTCACTTGGGAAAACTGAGCCTGTGATCTGTGCACGGCAGCTATATTTCGCTCTGCAGAGCGGCGGCCGGCCGCATACGAGCTGCCCGCACCGCCGGAGCAATCGCAGAAACCAATGACAACACCGCACCAATCAGTACGCACAGCAGCAGATACGTCAGCATCTGGCTCCAATCCATCTTGGCGGCCACAGACAGACTACGTTCCCGAATGGCAAAAATGCCCAGCATCGCCAGATGGCCCAAAATCGTCCCCAGCACCGAACCAAGTATGCCCAGCGCTATCGCCTCGATCAGAAACAGTCGGACAATGAAGTTGTCCAACGCTCCCAGGCATTTCATAGTCCCAATCTCCCGAAACCGCTCGGTCACCGACATCAACATCGCGTTGGTGATACCAACTCCACAGACTAGCAGGGACATAACCACCAGCCAAATCCGTTTGCTACCTTGAGCTTGCTTCTCTGTTTCAGAGGGACCGGCGGTGGCCTCACTCTCAGCGCTGTCGGATTCAGCCTGGTCACTGGCGGTGGCGGCTACAAGTTCGCGCTCCTGTTGAAGCTGGGCCTGCTGCAGGCCGTCTTGAATCACTCCACTGGTCCACACCGAACTTAAGAAGGCAATCCCCAGCACAATGCCTGAGGCTGTGATCATGGTCCGGCCCAGCCTGATAGTTACGTTCCGCACGCTGATGCGCACCGCTTCCGACCAGGGCAGGGTAATCTGCCGCTGGATCTTAATGCTCTCTTTGTCCTTCTGCTCGGTGAGCCTGGCTAAGCCATCAACGTCCAGCATCGCTGTTAACCTCACTCCTGCGGCTGCTCACACTGCTTGTTCACAGGAACTGATAACCGAAGGAGAATGCTATCATAACCTTCCCTGTGCGTCAAGCAATCAGCATTTTCTGACTGGGTGTCATTTCACCCAATAGATTCGTGGCAGATATTGAATCTCCTCCCTACCCTGAGAAATTAATATTCCACCTGGGAAATTCCTCCCCACCACTGCGAATAGCTGACTACAATTCGCCCAGATGATCACAGCACTCCACCCTATGTACCCCTCGTTGTTGCAGTCACATATTCCTCAAGGACCAGTTGGATTTTCCGAAGTATACTAAGAAGCAGCAAACTAATAACACAGGGAGCAGGTAGCGCATGAAGATTACCCCTCGCTTGTCCAATACGCTGTGGGTATTGCTAACCGTGCTGCTCACAGCGACCACAACAAGTTACGCTCCGCAATACTGCTGGGGCGACGAAATTTCCTGCAAGGTCACGGCACCGCGCCCGGCTCGCGCTTTCTTTCCAGGTGAGTCGATATACCTGACAGTTACTGCCAGTGGCCCCCAGCAACAGGTGGAATACATTATCTTCGACTACGAGGGGCGTCGCCGCATCGTCAATACTTTACAAGTGGGCAACGGCGAGCCACGCAACTTGCCCGTGCCTTTCAGGATGCCTACCGGCATATACTACATCACTCTGCAGTTTGCTAACGGCCAGCAGGTCAACGACGCCTTTTGCGTAATTCCTCGCCCCGATGATGAAGCCGGCGAATACGGTATCTTCGGCTTTCATCTGGG
>JALGTD010000274.1 GCA_029821515.1 Candidatus Zipacnadia bacterium
GGTGTAGGCGTCGCAGATCCATTTCAGCCGGCCATCTACCACGACCAGATAGGGATCCGGGTCGTAGACCACTACCGGGAAGGGAGTGATGGCCTGCAATCGCTCGGGCAGGTAGCGATTCATCTGCAGCTTGCTACCGAGCTTAAGGTACTTGGTGAACAGGATGTCTTTGTCCTTGAAGCGTATGGCAAAGGCGATGCGATTCAGCCAGTTGTCAATAGCTACCCCGCCGGTGCCGGTATAGTGGGTAGTGACGTTCTGCCCGGCTTGTCCTTCAGTTTTAGTTTTGGGATAGTCCAGTTCGGGATTCTTCGTATTTACGATAACGTAAGGGTTAGGCTCAACCCGCACCTGTTGGGCGCCGAAGGAAGGCGGCGGCTCCTGGTACTGCATGCCTGCTTCGGGGCCGCCCGGTTGATTGACATTGGGCGGAGCTGGTCGCTGCTCGGGCGGAGCGATCAGCTCTATCAGGCGCGGACGAGTGCTGGCCATGTAGTAAAGTCTGGGTTGGGAGAGCTTCAGTTCCTCATACTCCGCCACTGGCGGAATGTCTTTGACCCAAAACAAGGGGAAGCCTGCTTCATCTGCATTGTGGACGGGCGAGACGCACAAGCCATACCCATGGGTATAAGTCAGGAACTTGTTAACCCAGGTCTGCGAGGGCAACTGACCGTAGTTAAGCTGTCTTGCTGACAGCATTACCTGGCGATATTCGCCATTTAGCGTATAGCGGTCCACGTCTACATCGGCAAACTTATAGTAGCGGCGCAGCCCCTGCTCCTGGTCGTAGGTAATCTCCAGGGGCCGATGATCCCACAGACGGATGCTTTTGATTGTTTCCTGGTTTTTGGAGATATCACCGGCAGTTACCGGACGTGAGCGGGGAAAGGTCTTTGCCTGCACGTCGCTGAGCCCGTATGCGTCGTTGGTTGCCTTGATGTTATGAGCAGCGTACTCTCTCTCTACCTCCAACTGATTTGGCCGGACTATTAGGGTCTGGATGGCCGCCGGGTAGACTGTGCCCGCCAGCAGCGAGATGACTATCAGCCCCGCCAGCGCCCAGCCGGGCAACTTGAAGCCGCGCTGGCGGATACTGACCAGCATTATGATGCCCGTTATCAGCGCCACGCCCATCATCGCGAACAGCACTGGAAACCGGGCGTGGCCATCTGCATAGGAGAGACCAGAGAAGAACTCACCCCGGCTCGAATACATCAAGTTAAATTGCATCAGCCGATAGTCGTAAATCTTGATGAAAAGCGCCAGAGCCAGCAGCGAGAACAGATGCTGGCGGGCTCGGGGCATAATGTGGACGGTATTGCCCACAAAGCGGATAGCCTCCTGGTACAGATGCACCAGCGCGCTCAGTACGAAGGCAATAATCACCCCGTACAGCAGCGAGCGCCACACATACTGGATAAAGCCCAGCTTGAACACGTAGAAGCCAATCTCATAATGCAAGATGGGATCGGTGCCACCAAAATCCACGGCATTGGTAAACAGCAAGTAATCCTGCCACTTGCCGCTGGCCGCCAGCGCCGCCATCAGGCCGGCTACGATGGCAATGATGAGCAGACCGCGGTCGGCATACTGCTCAATCTGCTCGCGCTCCTCATCAGGCAGCAGCCGGCGGCCCACGAAGGTAACGTCTGTGGGCAGCGGCTTACGGGCATAACGCAAATTCAGGTAAAGCCAGATGAACCAGATGACGCCAACTACCGCGGCCAGCACGGCCCGGGTGCTCAGAATCTTAACAAACACCGCAGCCTGCTCGACCGACTTCATCCACTGGTAATCAGTATATACCCGACATAGCCACGCGATCAGGATCAGGCCGATCAGGATACCAAAGAAATACTTGGACCATTTAGACGATGCCTGTTCGTTCACTGTTCGTCCTCCGTATCATGTTCAGGGGGAATATTGCGGCCCGGAAAGTTCTCCGGGATATCAATATCACTCATGAGATCTTTGAACTTCTCGATCTCTTCAGCATCTTCGCGCATCTGGGCCGCGGACTCCGCCGCCTCTGCAAGAACCTCTTCATTTACATATATCGGGGCCCCGGCCCGCAGCGCCAGAGCAATTGCGTCACTGGGGCGCGCGTCAATCTCCGTTGCGGCAGTTGAGTCTACCAGAGAAACTTCTGCAAAATAGGTGTTGTCTTCCAGCCTGGTTATGGTTACTCGTTCAACTGCATAGCCGGTTTCAGCGATTACCGATGAGAGCAAGTCGTGGGTCAGCGGGCGCTCAAACGGCTCGTCTTTGAGCACACGCGCTATCGCGTAGGCCTCCGGTGCACCTATCCAGATGTGCAAGAGCTGCTCGACTTCATCGTCAGCCAAAACTACCACCGCTCTGCCCCGCAGATCAATAAGCAGTCGGTACACGAACATTTCTACTGCCATAATCAGCACCTGCCTTCGACAAAGCTCTCCCTCAGACTGTATCTATTTCGCCTTCGCCGCCTGCTACTCCTGCACCTTTGCTCAATTGAATCAGCGGCGCGCCACCCCGGCATAATCCAATCCGGCTGCTTCTATCGCT
>JALGTD010000275.1 GCA_029821515.1 Candidatus Zipacnadia bacterium
CATACGGGAAATATCCGAAGAAGAGGTGCAGAATGACTCAGACAGGCAACCTCGCTGCGTCGTGGCCCACCGCATTGATAATCGTGGCAGTGACAGTGATAATGCTGACCGCTCTGAACGGATGCAGATCCTCGAGAACGCAGAGGGGGGCTAAGCCTCTAGTTATCGCTGAGAAACCTCCACTGTCCTCGGAGGAGCCGGCCCCGTCAGCAGGCGTCGGTGAAGAAACTGAAGCAGGCGAGCAGTCGGCTGGCTCCGTTGTGAAGATCGCCACAGCACGGGGCGATATCGTGATTGAACTGTTCGATAAGCAAGCCCCGATCACAGCGGGCAACTTCCTGCTCCTGGTGGAAGATGGGTTTTACGACGGCGTGGTCTTTCACCGCATTATCCCTGACTTTATGGCGCAGGGCGGCGATCCGACGGGAACTGGAGGTGGGAGCCCGGGCTTCACAATCCCCGACGAGACTGTGCCTGAGCTTAGGCATGACCGTGGTATGGTGTCTATGGCGAAGACAGCGGCGCCGGATAGTGCTGGCAGCCAGTTCTTCATCTGCTACACTAGAGAACAGACGCAGCACCTTGACGGACTGCACTCGGTCTTTGGTCAGGTTATTGAGGGCATGAAAGTAGCCGACCGACTGAGCAATGGTGATGCGATGCTCAAGGTCACGGTGGAGCGCGAATCTCCCTATGCCGAGGCTGCCAAGAAGGCAGCGCGGGCCGCCCGGGTGCCGGAATAAGGCCTCCAGCGCCAAATAGCCGTCCCCGACCAGGCGATTGATGAGCTGGTCTATGAGCTGTACGAGCTGACCGAAGAACATTAGAATTGGGTGGCTGTCCCACCACGGGCACTTGTGCAGGATAGGAACAAGCAACCCGGCGCAGCCGTCTAACATCCGGTTGCGATAAATAGTCCGAGGTACAAGGGATCGATCATACAAGGGATCAATCAGGAGGTGGTGGAATTGCATCGTGTAACTAAGGTTGTGGTATGGACGCTCGCCGGTATCGGGGCATTGGTGATTATCGTTGCGGTTCTGATGCCCGTCTTTAGCAGAGCTCGCTATAAGGCCCGGAGTGTGGGCGAGATGGCGGAGATGCGAATGGCCGGGCAGCCGGCTGAGTACGAGTACGCAGGCGAAGAGGTGGCCGACGCAGTGAAATCCGCCGCTCCGTCGTCTGTGCTCATCACCCAGGCGGCTGCCGCCACCGTTGACCGGCAGATCATTCGCAACGCTGATCTGACAGTAAAGACAGATGATGCCGAGAGTGCTCGCCAGAAGGTCGTGAAGCTGGCCGAAGAAGCAGGAGGGTTCCTGGCGGACAGCACCATGCGGGTCGGTGAGGCTGGCGAGCGGTACGTTGACATAAAGGTGCGCGTCCCTGCCAGCTGCTTCGACGAAGTCGTCGCGCAGTTTCGGCTATTAGGTAATGTCGAGCACGAGAGCATTACCTCGCAGGATGTCACTGAGGAATTCCTGGATCTGGATGCGCGGCTGCGCACACTGCGCCAGGCTGAAGAACGGTTGATAGCTATGCTGAAGCGGTCGGGGAAATTGGCCGACCTGCTGGAGATTGAACGAGAGTTGGCCACTCGGCGTGAACAAATCGAGCAGAGTCAGGGCCGCCTGCGCTACCTCAAAGACCGGGTTGGCTTTTCAACCATCCAGGTCAGCCTCTACGAGAAAGGGCCGGCGATAGTCGGGCCCAGCGGCCCCTACGACATACTCTATCACGTGCGCAGTGCCTACCGGGTGCTTGTCAGTATGCTGCAGGGCATATTGACCGCCTTGATCTATATCGTGGTTGATGGCGTGGTGATATGGCTGCCCGTGCTGTTGCTAGTCTGGCTCATAGTCCGCCGCCGGCGCAGACGGCAGGTCTAAACGCTGCCAATAGGGAAGCAGCACCTGGTATCATCTTGAGGTGAGATATATGGCCGATGGCAAACAGATGCTCCAACAGATAGACGAGCGTGTGCTGGTTTGCGAGGGAGCTATGGGCACTATGCTTACGGCCAAGGGGATAAGTTATCGCAACACTGCTGAGGTCAACCTGACTCATCCTGAGGTGGTTGCAGAAATCCACCATGAATATCAGCAGGCAGGGGCAGAAGTCTTCCAGACCAATACTTTCGCGGCCAATCTGGGTATGCTCAGACGTGCTGGCCTTGCGGAACAGGCCGCCAGCATTCAGACGGCCGCCGTCCACATACTGCGGGAGGCAGTGGGGCAGGATGCTTATGTGGCCGCCGGTGCTGGCCCGACTGGTGAGCTAATTGAGCCGCTGGGTGAGCTTAGTCGTGACGAGGCAGTGGCCATCTATCGGCAGCAGTTTGAGGTTATGTTGGCGACAGGGATGGTTGACTTTGTGCTGCTGGAGACATTTGAGGATATGGGGGAGCTACAGGCTGCGATTAGGGGCGTGCGCGAGGTGGACCCGAATATCGTCATTGCGGCTACAATATCGTTCTCAATGGCTAATGGCAGGACAATGATGGGCGTTAGTGGTGCCGAGGCCGCCCGTCAGCTTGCCGCCGAGGGA
>JALGTD010000029.1 GCA_029821515.1 Candidatus Zipacnadia bacterium
GCCCGCGACGAAGAGGTGGTGCAAGCCGCCATCGCCGCTAACGCTCACGACTTTATTATGGACTTCCCCGATGGCTATGAGACGCGGGTCGGTGAGCGCGGGTCGCGACTGTCCGGGGGACAGCGCCAGCGCATAACCATTGCACGAGCTATTCTGTCCAATCCCCGTATACTCATACTCGATGAGGCCACCTCTGACCTGGACTCCGCATCGGAGGCGCTCATCCAGGATGCGCTCGAAAAGCTGATGGAGGGACGAACGACTTTCATCATCGCCCACCGTCTCTCGACGGTCACGCATGCTGACAAAATTCTGGTGATTGACGATGGACGCATTGTCGAACGGGGGACTCACGCCGAACTAGCCCACGCCGGCGGAGTATATGAGGAACTGTGCAAAGTCCAGTTTAAAGAACCTCAGCAGTCACCTTAACCACTTAGCCAGCGCAATCCGCTCACCGCTGAGCATTCCCGGTTGGTAACACATAATGTACACAAAGACTCTTCACTGGTCGGTATGGCTATCATCGGTAGCAGTGACGGCAACCATAATTGTAGGATGGTGGTCAGTCGCTGGTTCCGATAGCACCCTATCCACCAATGCGTCAGTCGTCAACAGCCACGAGGTGAAAGTTGTTGAACTGCGCGGAGTGTGGAGCGGCTACCAAGTTAAGCCGGACTGGGATACGGCTACACAGAAGCTCAGTGCAGCCAATTTCAACGCTGTCTTCCCCTATGTTTGCAGTTCCGGCATCGCTTACTACCACAGTCAGGTACTACCGGTCTCCCAATTTGCCCAGCAGCACGACTACCTGGCGGAAGCTGTCAGTGCTGCGCACAAGCACAATATCGCCGTGCACGCGCGGGTGTTAGCACTCGAAATGCTGTTTGCTGCCGAGCAGACCAAAGCTGCCTTCGCTGCAGCCGGACGGCTGATGACTAACTCCCAGGGGGAAACTGCCCCGTGGCTGTGTCCCACTGACCCGCGCAATCGGCAACTACTGGAGCGAATCGTCACCGAGTTAGTCACACATTACGATATTGACGGACTACAATTCGACTACTTGCGTTATCCGGGACGGGACTACTGTTTGTGCCAGCGATGCCGGCGGCAATTCGCTGCCGATACCGGAGCCCAGATCAGCCAGTGGCCGCAGGATGTCTTGCCTGGAGGGCCGGGCGCACCGCAGTTCAACAAGTGGCGCCAGGAGCAATTAACGGCCTTGCTTTCTGATCTTGTGGCCCAGGCGCGGGCTGCTCGACCCGATATAGTAATATCCGCAGCCGTCTTCCCGCGCTGGGCAGAGCATAGTGCGAGGTTTGGTCAGGACGCCGCCAGGTGGGTGCAGCTAGGTCTGCTGGATTTCGTTGCCCCGATGAACTACACGGCAGATCGGCTGGATTTCGCGACATGGCTGCTGACCCAGCGCAAGGCAATCGGGGGCCGCGTTCCGCTCGTGGTAGGTATGGGACCGCTGAGCGATGCCTGCCAATTTGACGGTCCCGAGCAGCTTGCTGAACAGATTCAGATTGCCCGCAGCTTCGGCGCTGGTGGCTTCATTATCTTCAAGTACACCGACCAGTTCGCGCAGGAATATCTGCCTTACTTGGCCGAAGATGCCACGGCTACCCTTGCAAGCCCTTGAGTTGGCTGCTGCGCTCACGAACAACTGGCGGCTCTACCACTTGCCCGCCGGCCTGCTTGAACTCCGCCACAACCTTTGCCCCCGGGCCGTCTTTCCAGAACTCCTCGCGCTTGAAGGCACCAGCGAAATAGTCAGTGTCGAAAACGAGGGTATCCACGCGCCGCCTGCCGTCTGCCCTGAGCAGAGCCTCGCGCAGAAACTGCACGGGCCATGGCAGCTTGGTATCTATTACCACCGTCTCCGGCCCAAATTTCTCCCGGCACTCCTCCGTCGTCTCCTTGCTCCAGGTGAAGACGACTGTCTTTGTCCCTACCGGCATCTTCGGCCGGCCCCAGTCAAAGGATTGTGTAGTAAGTGCCACCCTGGCGTCAGGTGGATGGGCATAGACGGGAATTTGCTTTTTCTCTCCGGACGCCAAAGAGGTAAACAGATTGTCGCCAGTGGTATCAAGCGGGTTTGCAGCCAGCAGCACCTCTGTATCAGTATCATCCTCGCGGGTGACCGTAGCCTCGTCTCCGTCTACCTCCAGCCGCAGACGCGCCTCGCCCACCGGCAGATTGCTGATGGTCATCTCGTGCCAACCTCGCGGCATCTGAGGTCGCAGGAAAACCCGCCCACTGGCCGCATCCACCTCCATACCAGTCAGATAATGCAAAATCGCTTCGGCGTTTATGCCACCTTCCCAGGGCCGGATGCGGTGCTGGCCCCAGACTTCATCGCTGGGCCGATTATCCGCCTCATTCATCTCGGCGAACCCGCCCGACTTCTCGGCCGCGGTCAATACCCCACTTAGAGCCACCTCAGCAGCAGGATGACCAATTGAGGCCAGTGCATACAGTGCATAGCCCGGTATCATTGTGACATACGGCTCGAACCCTGGCGTTGTCTTCGGAGTAGCATCGGGCTGCCACAGATATTTCAGAGAGTTGAGCACGTTACGCCGCTGCTGCTCGGTGGCATGGGCATAGCCGATCCACAGCGGCCGCAGATTGATTGGCGCAAACGGGCCGGGCTGGACCTGGTCACTCAGATCGGACATCGCCGGTGCATAATATCCCCGAGCCTGCTGCCAGTAGTACTTCTCCGTCGCTCGTCTCATCTTGTCGGCGCGGCGCCGATAGTCCACAGCCTCCTCAGCCTTGCCCAACTCTTCGGCCATTTCCGCGAGCGCCTCAGCGGCGACGACATATTCAAAAGCCGAGTCAGCCGAGCGCGTCTCCAGGTTCACATACAACCCCACGTCCTGGCCCCTCTCGAAGAATAGATAGCCGGGGAAGCGATACGTCTCATCGCCGTGAAAGGGTAGAAGGCCTCGCTCGTCAACGGCCTGTCCCAACAGGCAACGGCACAGCATCGGCCAGTGTTTACGGATAAGCTGCAAATCACCGCTTTGCCGGTAATACCAATAGTGCTGGAGGATCACGAAGCTGGAGCTTTCCGCCGGCTCGACGGGAGCCTGCGACCAATCAATTTCCGGAATCTGTTCTACATCCAGATCCAGCGGTAAATTGTTGCCGATCTTCCCCTTCGTCGCACAGCCCCGGAAATGATACTCCAGATGCCGGCGCACCGATTCAAAATCCCCGACCGCACTGAGGTAGCGCACCGGCCCGTTGCTGTCGCGAATCCAGGTATACGTATATCCATCCATCGGCGAGTAGCCGCCGGCCTCGGCCTGCTGGACCGCGCAGAGGTATTTGGAAATGGTGAGCAGCTCGCCGACCTCGGGCTGTTCAGGAGTGTCGACAGTCACTGTGCGCTCGTTGTAACACCTCCAATACTCGTGGTTGTCATCCACCAGCGCAAAGCTCCGCTCACGCACCAGAGAAAATAGGTCATCATCTTGATCATCGGCTTTGCTGACTACAAGGTAGGCCAGCTTGGCTACGCTGTCACCCGGCTGGAAGGTCCCCAGTTCACAGCGCAGCACCGGCGTGTTCTCACCCATCAGCCCCGGCTTGGTCTCCGTCGTTAGGCTGTCAGGCAGAGGGATGTTGGGACGACCGCGCTCTATTCGTGTCCGTGAGCCGAGGAACCCGCCCTCCATGACGCGATCCCCGCGCCGCACGCGAATACCGTTATCTGTTGGCTCGCCGCCCATAGCGCCGAACGCCAGTGCAAGCGCTACCCCGCGTTGCGCCTGCTGACCCTCATTGCTTACAATCATAATCCGACATAATATGGGCAACTGCGGTGGGGCGAAATCATAAGTGGTCAGGCGCAGCCCGTCGACGCTGAACGATTCGGTGCTAACGATGCCTCCCGGCTTGACCCAACGTACCCGCTGGGTGCTCCAGGCCACAACTTCATTGCCCAGGTACACTAGAGGTACGATATCACCCAGGAAACCGTCCTTCTGATAGGTCGGCCCGATGACGTTCGTCAGTGTACCCAGCGGGTATACAGTACCTTCGTGGGCAAATACCCGCCCGCTGCCAATCGGGAAGACGCCGAGGTCCGAGTAGTCCGGCCACTGCTGGCCGGTCAGGTCCACTTCCTGTTGCCAGTGCTCGAAGTATTCAGTCAACCACGGACGCGTACTGGTCAGTTCCGCTTCGGTCAGTGCGTGCTGCTGACGGTTATACCTGGCCGGACTGCAGCCCGCAGCTAACACAATCGCCATAGCTGCCATCATCAGCAGTGTATTTTTGCTCATAAAATCGATCAGCATCTTCGAGCTCTAGCCTCTAGCTAAGAAACAGTAACGCTACCTCGTCCGAACACAGTTGCAAGCATCTAATCTCCAGCCTCAGCTGGCACCACCAGCAGCGCATTTGAGACAGCTCGCGGGTGGCCGTCGCGTGGGTGGTTGATCACCTGGTCGCCCTGAACAACGGTGGCAGAGCCGCCCCCGTCAAGATTCATCGCATCCCGTGCTCCGAGTTTGACCAGGATCTGAGCAAGCTCAGTGAGCGTTACGCCGCGGCCTGGCTCATCGGGAGGTGTCTCAACTGCAACAAGCATAAGCAGTCCATCCGGGGTGACGGCGACCGCCGAGCGTGAGGCAGCTCCGCCGCTTACATCCCTACCGAATATCTCCGGTGAGGCTGTGACATGGGGGCGGCCATCTTTGACCAGGCGGGGACCTGCACCGAGGGCATAAGCGAGTTTCTTCCACTCGGGCTTGGTCCCCAGTCGCGTCCAGACCCCCTCGCCCTCGCGGACTTTTTCAAGAAGCGGGGCATATCGTCCCGATCCCGAGATCACATATCCTCCCGGAGGAATCTCCACCGGCTGGTCATCACTATGCTTGGCCACAACCACTGCCTCTCCGGAGACCACCAGGCGTGTACATTGAGCACAGGGCGAGAGAGCCTCGCCCCATCGTGGCGTGTATATCACCAGCCGGTACGACTCATTATGCCCCCGGTTTATCCCGTCCAACTCCAGATAACCGTGGTCGCCAAAATAGAGTCGTCCCTCGAACGACAGGCGATCCATCAGCAGCTCGCCGTCGGCTGTTATGCCCAGGGCAGTGCGATTCAGTATGGGATGCTTGATCCATTCACCATCAACAATCAGTAAACCCAGCGGCGGTCCCTGCGCCGCAAAGAAGCCGCCATTCAAAGCAGCAACGGCCCCATACTGGCGGGCAATCGCCAGCACCGAGCGGCGAGAATGCACTGTCTGTCCGGCCAGCGCCGGGCGAATCTCCAGACCTTCCTGCCCCGGGTCAACTTTGAGCACATATACATCAAGTGGCCCCCGTGGCGTACAGAAATTGCGCACCTGCCACCGCCCCGCGCTGGGCTTCACTGGCGGTAGCGGCTTTATTGGAATGGGTTCAGGCGGAGGCTTGCTTAGATCAACCACAATTCGCGGCGGAGCCGGTAGAGTAAAGCTGTTGACGTCCTGCCAGCCCGTAGCCGCAATCACCAGCCGCGTAAATCCGTCCGAGGTAGCCGACTGGGCGATGCGCGAGACTATCGGGTTATTAAAGCGCAATAGGCGCAGCCGCCCGGGCTGGCCGCGCTCGTCAGGCGGCCGCGCAATCTCAACAGTTATCCTGTCACTCTCCACGGCCCAACTGTAACCAGCAGGCTTGCTGACGTCAATTACCAGGCGTGTCTTATCGGGGTGCTGGCCTACGCGGATATTCTCAACGCGGGCGCCTGGCAGATTTAGCCTAACCGCAGGCTCACCGTCCTGCGCCGGAGTAACAGCGAAGTCTATGTCAAAGGCGCGGGCCAGCGGTTCCAGTGGAATTAGCAGTTCACCGTCGATCCGTTGCGGAGCAGGCCCTTCAAAAGCAGTCTCGCCCACTTGATATCGGCTCTGCCCCACCGTAGCCCACAGCGAGTCGTCGTAGGCACTCAGCCGGTAGCAGTCCGGCGCCTCAAGCTGTTTTACAGCAATTCCCAGATTCCGATGAATGAAAGCAGCCGGCAGGTACGCGGTCTTGCCGTCGTATCGGGCCACCGGCTGGCATGAAATCTGCCGCGAATTGATGGTGATCGAACTAATTGGCGAAGAGAGCACCTCGGCGCGTACATCAGCGGACACGCTGAGGCTGATGAGGACTAGGATGACAGCAGTGAACAAGTGGGGCTTGTGATAATAGCTATTCATTCGCTGGTTCAATGTTAACCGTGAAGTTGGTTGCAAAAAAGATCCTAATCTTGCTCACGGCAGTAACGTAAATATTCCAGGCCAACCACTGTCGCCGAGACGTTACAATAGGTAGCAACACGATCAATGATGCGATTGACCTGCTGATTGTGCATCTCTTCGTCACCGGGGGCTTCTTGGCGAGCCGCCTGCTCGACCTCGTATGTCCTGGCGAGTGCCTTTATCATCAGTTGCGCCAGGTCGGTACCTCTGGATCGCGCCCGGCTGCCGGTGAAGACTTCCACAACATCTTCCAGTCCCTGGCGCCACACCTCGCGCGCACCTTTTTGGACTGTCCTGGTGTGCGCGTGTGCCGTTGCCTCTTCCACGCTAGCAGCTTCGCGCTCCTTGGTCCGTTCCCAGCTTGCCACGGTCGTGCCGGAAATAACTCGGATATCCAGGCGGCGGCCAGCAGCCTGCTCCAGCAGCTCCTCGAGCTGCGACTTGTTCCGACTGGTCTCAATATAGCCGGCGTGCTGCATATCAGCCGGCTGCAAGCCGACAATTAGCGTATCTTCATCAACTATCAGGGGAGTAACCGCATCCACCGCGGCCCACAGCGAGGGATTCAGATCGCCTTTGTGGAGCAACTGCGTCATTTCTTCCCACAATTGCTGCGCGTCTAGGTCTTCTGCCATTGGCTCGACCTCCCGACTCCAGTCACGCCCACTTCTCTAGCATTGACAGAGCTGACTGACTTTAGTACTATCGCACTACCGCCGCTTGTATTGGCTGGATTATAACACAGGGCCGGACGTGTGTAAACGCCGGGGGCTAATATATGCTTGCTTTAGGAAAACAGAATCGTACAAAAATTGTTGCAACAATGGGCCCAGCCTCGTGCAGCGAAGCGACGCTGCGCAGCATCTTTGAAGAGGGCGCCGACGCTGTACGCCTGAACTTCTCGCATGGCACCCACAACGACCACCACGGCTACATCCGCACAGTGCGCTCGGTGGCCGCTCAGTGCCAGGAGCACGTTGCCATCATCGCCGACCTGCAGGGGCCGAAGATCCGCACTGGCCCGCTGAAGGACGGCAAACCGGTAGAACTGACCAGCGGCCAGGAATTGGTGATCACCACAGAAGATACCCCTGGCACCAGCCAGCGCGTCAGCACCACCTATCAGGCCCTGCCCTCTGATGTAGATAAAGGCGATCGAATTCTTCTGGATGATGGCGCTCTGGAACTGCAAGTTACAGACACCAAGGAGACTGAAGTCCATTGCCAGATTATCATCGGCGGCACTCTGGGCGAACACAAGGGGATAAACCTGCCAGGCGTAAGTATCAGTGCCCCCGCACTAACTGAAAAGGACCACGATGACCTGCGCTTCGCCCTCGAAAATGAAGTTGACTACGTGGCGCTGAGCTTCGTACGCAGCGCTCAGGACATCCGCGAGCTGAAAGCGCTTATCAGCGAAGCAGACGCCCAGGTGCCCGTCATCGCTAAGCTGGAGAAGCCCGAAGCAATTGCGGAACTCGAAGAGATAGTCAGCAGCGCCGATGCCATTATGGTTGCCCGCGGCGACCTGGGTGTGGAACTGCCTCCGGAGGAGGTGCCCATACTCCAGAAGCAGATAATCAACCTGTGCTCACGAATGCGCAAGCCGGTTATCACGGCGACCCAGATGCTTGACTCAATGCGCACAAACTCTCGTCCCACCCGCGCGGAAACCTCGGACGTAGCCAATGCCATCCTTGACGGCACCGACGCAGTGATGCTTTCGGGCGAGACTGCCATCGGCAGCTATCCGGTAGAATCGGTGGCAATGATGCGTCGGATTGCCGCCTTTGCGGAACAGCAACAGCTTTCCGGCCAGCATTTGCGCACTGAAACGGCCGCAATCTCTGAATCTGTAGATTTCGCTGATGCTCTCAGTCGGGGAGCAGCTCGCATTGCCGAACGTGTCAAAGCCGAGGCTATAATCGCCTTTACGCAATCTGGCTCCACCGCCCGCCTGGCCTCCAAGTGCCGTCCGCGCTGTCCCATTATCGCCGCCACTCCCCTGGAGTCAACTGCCCGACGCTGTGCCCTGTACTGGGGCGTACAGCCCATAATAATTGAGCCGGCGGACAACACCGATGAGATGATAGTGGGAGTTGAGCAGCGGATGCGAGAGTTGGGCATAGTCGAGTCTGGCGACGTGATGATCATCACAGCAGGCACCCCCATCGGCGCTCCCGGAACTACTAATATGATGAAGTTGCAAGTGGTCAGTTAGAGGACTATTATGCAATGGCGCTGGCTGTCACAGGAAATCTGCTATACCGGTCGCGAATTGCGCTCCGGCTGGATCGCTGATACCGCAGCGATAAAGGGCGACGCGATGGTGGCCTTCGTCGGACCGGGCGAGGTGCCGCTGGAGCATATGGTGGATATGGAGGATGTCCAGCGCGGTGTGCCTATCAAGGCTGCCCGGATGCTGCACTTCTTAGTAGAACACTTTGACAGTGACCTGGCCCGCACTGTGCTGCGTCAGCGCTTGCTGGTTTGCCGGGCCGCCGAGATACTCAACCAGACCAGCATGCGCGAGATACGCCGCGACGGCGACGACCTGTTTGTCGAAGACCGCAAGCTCTCGGTATCTATTGCCACCGCCTCACCGGTTTCTACCTTGATTCACCTGGGCCTGAATATTGACCCAAGCGGTGCACCCGTACCCGCGATCGGTCTGGACGAACTGGGCGTACCTGCGCCAGAGATAGCCAGGCAAATTATGGCAGCCTATGTCCAGGAAATGCAGTCCGCTGAGGCGGCACAACGCAAGGTGCGTGGCGTGCCATAACTTAAGCGGCACACCTTGGGCTCAGCACAGGTTTGCTTAAAGGTTTGCAATTGTCTAAGACTCCCGAACTGCAACTCACTGCTCCGATTTGCGAAGTTTTCACCTCCGCCCAGGGCGAAGGGCTGCTGGTGGGAGTGCGGCAGGTATTTGTGCGCTTGCGTGGGTGCAATTTGCGCTGCCGCTACTGCGACACCCCGCAGGCCCGCGCTACCGACGGCCCCTGCAATGTTGAAGACGAACCGGGGAGTGGCCGTTTTACCCAGCGAGGCAATCCCATATCAGTGGGCCAACTGTTGGACATAATTGACAGCCAAATTCAGGCCGATGGCGGCAGTCATCACTCCACCGCACTGACCGGCGGCGAGCCGCTGCTGTATCCTGAATATCTCTATGCGCTGGCCTCAGCCTTACAGCAACGCGGCCAGCGAATATACCTGGAGACAGCCGGCCACCTGCCTGAGGCGCTGGCGAAGGTGCTGCCGGTGGTTGACTACATAGCTATGGACTGGAAGATACCCTCCACATTGGACAAACCGCTGGATACCTCCCAGCAAACACGATTCTTAAACCTATCCAGCCAGCGGGAATGCTTCATTAAGATGCCCGTAACTGATGACATCAGCGAAGAGGAAGTCCATCAGGCGCTGCGTGCGATCAGCGAAGTGACCAGGGTAGTTCCGCTGGTGCTCCAGCCGATCACGCCCACCGCCAGCGGTTGTCGGCCACCTGACGCGCAGACACTGCTGGCCTGGCAGGCAATAGCCAGCAAATATGTTGATGACGTCCGCATTATTCCGCAATGCCATCCCCTGATCGGAATGCGGTAGGCAGGAAGTGCTTATGGCTGAAGTGGGAATGACCACGACAATCCCTGTTGAGGTGATTCTGGCCGCGGGACAGACACCGGTGGACCTGAACAATATCTTCATCACTGACCCGGATCCCGAAGCGCTGGTCCGGCAGGCCGAACGAGCCGGCTATCCGCGCAATACCTGCGGCTGGATCAAAGGCCTCTACGCTACGGCGCTGCGCATGGGCATTGAGCGCGTGGTCGCCGTCACCCAGGGCGACTGCGCCCAGACTCATGCTCTGATGGAGACGCTGCAGGCCGCCGGAGTCCAGATAATTCCCTTTGCTTATCCGTATGATCGCGACCCGGTTCTGCTGGAGCAGCAACTACACCGCTTTATGCAGCACTTCGGCGTA
>JALGTD010000276.1 GCA_029821515.1 Candidatus Zipacnadia bacterium
GCCAACGGCGAATAGCGCAGTGACTGGGTGGCAACCGCTATATTGAACACCGCGACCGCGCTGTGTATAGAGGAGACATTACTGCTGTGAAATTGATGATGTTTGCCAAGAGCCTGCAAGAGTATTCCATTGAGAAAGCTGGACAAGCCCTGAAGGGTTTGGGCATACCGGGGATGGACTTCACGGTCCGTTCGAATGGTTACATAGAACGCGAAGATGTCGCCGAGAAGCTGCCGGCGGCTGTCGAGACGCTCGCGAAGATCGGCATAGAGGTACCTATGCTGACCACTGATATCACCTCGGCCGATGAGGATTACGTGGAGGACGTCTTTGCCACCGCTGCTGACTGTGGCGTGCAATGGATAAAGCTGGGCTACTGGCCCTATCAGGGCTTTGGCATGCTGGAGCAGAGCATCTATGAGGTTAAGTCCAGGATCATTGACCTGGAGGCGCTCGCCAAACGGTACGGTGTGTGGATCGGCTTGCATATCCATTCCGGTGACGACGTCACGGCAAATGGCGCGGTCGTCTGGGAAATCCTGCGCGGGCGTAATCCCGAATATGTCGGTGCCTACGTTGACCCGGGGCATATGGTGATGGAAGGCGCGCGGTCGGTGTGGAAGCAGTGTCTGGACCTGCTGGCACCGTGGATCAAGCTGGTAGCGGTAAAGGATATGAAGTTCGTCTACAATCCCACGGGCGATGATCCCAAGAGCTATGCCGTGCAGATGGTGCCATTGGCCGAGGGTATGACACCGTGGCCGGAGATATTGGAACTGCTCAGCCAGATTGGATTTGACGGTGGGGTTACCATACACGGGGAGTATATCGGTGGACATAGCTTCCGGAATATGGATGCCGACGGAGTTGTGGAGCAGACTCGCGAAGACTTAGCCTATCTCAAGCCTATGCTGTCCAAGTATTGGTCCTGGTAGTATACGTCAGACGGGAAATTGACGCCGGCTGTTAACTGCGCTGCCCGAGTGACAGCGCCCAAAGGAGGTAGCATTTGATGGCCAGGAAGCTGCGTGTCGGACTTATCGGTGCCGGAGGTATCGCCCAGCAACATATGGGAGGCTGGGAGGAGAACGAGCAGGCTGAGGTGGTGGCGATATGTGACATTAAGCGCAAAGCCCGCGAGGATACTGCTGGGCGTTGGAGCGTGGCGAAGGATGCGCTGTTTGACGATTACGAGAAGATGCTGGAGAAGGTGGAACTGGACATTGTAGACGTCTGCACTCCCAATGCCTATCACAAAGCCCCGGCTGTAGCCGGCTTTGAGGCTGGCTGCCATGTATTGGTGGAAAAGCCAGTGGCGATTTCGGCTGACGAATGTCGTGAAATGATCAAGGCCGGTAAGGAGGCCGATCGGCTGCTAATGGTCGCCCAGGTGCTGCGCTTCAGCGTCCAGGCCCAGACGCTGCGCACGTGGGTGGACGCCGGGCTGGTCGGCGATATCTACTGGGGCCAGTGCAGTTGCCTGCGTCCGCGGGGTGTTCCCCGGTGGGGGCAGTTCATAGACGCCGAAGCGTCCGGTGGGGGACCTTGCTATGACCTGGGCGTGCATGTCCTGGATCTAGGTCTGTATCTTATGGATTTTCCCGAGCCGGTTGCAGTCAGCGCTGCTACTTACCTGAAGCTGGCTGATAAGCCTTCGCTGATGAAGCACGACCCGGGCAAATATACAGTGCCCGAAGATATGGCGGCTGGCTTCATCCGCTTCGCGAATGGGGCAACGCTTTCCGTACAGACAAGTTGGGCACTGAATGTGACTGAGGCCGCCACTGGCCATAAAGTGATTCTATGTGGAGACAAGGCCGGCCTGCAATACTCCCCGCCTACTCTGATTCGCGAAGAGAATGGCATGCTGATAAACTCGGTGCCTCAGGTGCCGCTTGATGTCCCCGGAGATGGTTTCGTTGGGGAGATAGATGCGTTCGTGGAGGCAATCCGTAAGGGCAAGCCGTCACCGGTCCCTGGCGAGCAGGCCCTGATTACCCAGCGCATCCTGGACGGTATCTACGCCTCCGGGGAGGTCGGTGAAGAGGTTGCGCTTTGATGCTACGGCGTTTCGGTAACTGAATCGGAGTTGGTGACACTATCAGCAGGAATCCGGTGACAGTCGCGGCTGCTCACGGGAAGGGGAGTAGTCGCGATCCTCGATGCGGGGATGTCCACCGGGGCCGTAGCTGTCGAACTCCTCACACTGGTCAGCGCCAGCCACGAATCTGACCTCGATGTGGTCTTCAGTCACTTCGCAAAGCTGGAAGCCTTGCCGGGTCTGTGCCTCGGGCCACCGCTGTGCCAGTTGGGCGGTGCCTCCTGCTGCCGGTGTCCTGTATATACGGATGTCCTGGCTGACTTCGACCGGCCGCCCAGTGTGAACGTGTCCGCACAGTATCACATCCACCCCCACAGCTTCCAGCAGGTCGAGTATCCGGCCCCGGTGGGGTTGGTCAATGCTGAAATACCAATTCAAATACTGGTCGGGATCGGTGATGTCCCAGGTGGGTTCATCGGCGCTTTCCA
>JALGTD010000277.1 GCA_029821515.1 Candidatus Zipacnadia bacterium
CTGCATGACCTCGGAAAAGCCCAGCTTGCCCATCCCGCCACTAAGCGCCAGCGGCAAATCAGCATTCAGCTTCCGCACAAATTTATCATGGATACCGTTATGTTCTTCAAAGTCGGAGAACGACAGCTTGCCGGTCGCGCCCATCATCGGCAGACCCAGGCTGAGTTCCTCGGTGCGCTGATGCAGACCGAAGGGGTCGGGAGAATCAGTAGTCTGCAGCTTAGCCGCAACGTCATACCCGTTGCCCAGCCCCGACTCCAGCGAAATGATCTCGGTGAGCAAATCGGCAATCCCCTGGCCATATGTGAACTTCGTTGACTCGATCCGCTTGTAGCCCAGGATACCGACGGTGGTGCCCGAACCAAAGCCCTGGCTCAAACTCAGTGTCTTGGTCTCTTCCCCGGAGAGCAGCGCACGGGTCAAATCCCGCACATTATTTATCTCGCGGGAGAAGCCGAAGTGAGTGCGGCTGGCCAGATCCAGGGAAAGACTATCGGTAAGCGCGCGCTGAATGCCGCTGCCGAACAGTGCCTCTTTGTGGGGAATGACCGACTCGCTGAAGTTGCGACGTAGCTCCAGCTCGGGACTCACCGCAAACTGCATATCGTATTGGGTTGGATCGCTGCTCTGCCCTGTAGCCCAAGCACCGTCAGCCGCGATCACACTCTCCAGCAGTCCGCCAGTTGGATGGAAGTTTTCCACCGTAGCCGGCTGCCCCCAAGCACCACTAATAGGTGCGCTCAGCACCAGCAAGCCGCAAAGCACTAATTGTATCAACCCGTATTTCCGCATAGCAGACGTCTTTTCGTAGAGCACGACCGGCTTTTCTATAAGGATCTACACTACTATAGACAACTTACCCTACCCTAAAGTTCCGTCTAAACTGAAATCGGGTATAGGAACACCCCAATACTGTAGGGCCCTCGCTAACCATGAAGCAAGCCACAGCCAAATATCACCAGCATCTTGTCACCAAGAACATACCCGCACGCGACTGGCATTGAACATGTTTCTCCACAATACCTTACTTATAGGTAACTTGCTATTATAGCACAAACGCCAAACTTTTCTCAAGCGGAGCTTCTCTTATGATGCACATCAGACCGGGCTTTCCTTTGACTTCATCGGCACTTCCCAACTGACATTAAGCCCTCTCCCCCCGACTGCCCAACAAAGCCGGCAGCCACTGTCGCCCGCGAGTTCTAGGAGCGGCCCAAGAGCTGTCATACTTGGTCAATTCAGGGCAAAATCTTCCTCAGGACTGTTCTGATCCCGGGTCCTGCTATCAAGATGATCCGCAGCAGTAGGAATAAGTGTAAGAAACAGAGAATGTTAGACGCAGCAACAGAGGATATGGGAAATCCCAGATAATATAGGTAGGCGTTACAACAGTCTCTCACAACAATCTCGGAACGGATGAGTGCAATGCAAAGAAACGTCTGGATATTGTCTGCAGTGACTGTCTTCTGTCTCCTGTGGGCTGGCCGGTCGGCTACCGCCCAGGAGGTACCGGCGGAGGCAACGATCGAACCAGCTACTGGGGTTGCAGTTGACCGCAGTTCCCTGGGCTGGATCCATGAGCAAAAGATTCGGGCAGCGTATTTCCATCGGTGGTCCTCACAGGAATTGCCTGCCAAGCTCGCGGAGGCTGGCTTCAATACGATACACGTCCAATTCTGCAATGGGTGCGGCGATTTCGACAAGTGGGCGCAGTTGGCGCGGGAGAACGGCCTGCGCTTCATTGCCAGCACCTGGTGGTCATATCCGGCCCATAGGCAACAGCAGCACGGAACCGACTGCGGCATTGGGACCCGCTATCGCGGGTTCGTGAACGCGGCTGGCCGGGTTCACACCCGCACGGTGTGCCCGCTGGATGAGCGCTACTGGAAGGATTGGATCATGCCCATGTTCCTCGAGCTGGCCAAGCTGGGCAAGGAACACGGGTTAGACGGCATCACCCTCGACACCGAGTTGTACGGTAGCGCCGAGCCGGACGGCAGCATGAGCGGCCACTACTACTTCGCGGGCGTGTGTCTCTGCGACCACTGCTTCGGGGATTTCCTGGCGTCCATTGAGGCCGAAGAAACTCCGGCCGACATCCCGCGGGAGCAGCGCTACGCCTGGCTTCAGAAGCACGGCCAGGTGGAGGCGTACGAGGCCCGACTGAAAGACAATGTGGAAGCACTGGCGCGGCAAATGGAACAGCAGGTCCATGCCATAGACGCCGACCTCCTCCTTGGCTTCCTGAACTACTACGGAGCCGGGGACTTCTTCCTCAACGGCTTACGGGATGGACTCAGGACCGCGCAGCGGCCGCTCATGATCTGGACTGAGACACCAACGTACAAGATGGGCTACGGCCCTCACGTGGATGAGCAGTACAAGAGGTTCAAAGCAATCGGGGATGTCATCTACGTCCCCGGCCTCTGGCTCGAAGCTCATGCGCCGCTGAGTCTGCCCCAGCAGGTCCACGACCTGGCGATGCACAGCGACGGGTACTGGATCTTCACACAGCATAAGGATC
>JALGTD010000030.1 GCA_029821515.1 Candidatus Zipacnadia bacterium
CCGAAGTTATCAACCCAAAGGCTAATGGGGAAGGGTGAGCGGCCCTCGGGATCGGACAAGTAGATGTGGTCTTCGTCTTCAGTCTCGTCAGTCGCCGGGTCGTCACCTGCCTGCTTGATAAGCTGACGCGGACCATAGCCGGCAACCGCCACGGCTGGGTTATAGTCGGCGGCAGACGCGCCGTAGGCGATGTAGCTAACGTAGGTAAGCGACTGGCCCGGCTGCAAATAGCGCTCCTCCCACTTGACGGCATAGGCCCAGTCGGTACCTACCAGCGAAGCAAAGGAATTCGGAACGAAGTCAAACCAAGACGATTCCAAGTGGGTACTGGTACCAAATTCTATGCGGTCGGGCAGCCCGGCACTGCTGTTGCGCACTAGTTGGGCATCTATAATACCTTTGATCGAAGTCGGACTGACCTCCGGGTCAGCGTAGGAGATCCAGGAGTCGGGCAGGCTGTGCTGAGCATCAGGGAGCACCCGCTCGGTGCTGACTATAGTGCCATCCGGCAAGAAGATCGGCATTCCGTCATTCTGGTCAGTCAGCTTGCCGTGACGAGCGTCATAGAAGACGCGGACGCCCACATAATGGGTCTCATCATCGGTATTAGTTACTGTCAATTCCAGCATCAGCCCGTCATAGACCAACACATAGCGGTGAGCTACCTGGATATAAGCCTGGGGCGGCTCTTCCTCTTCCTCTTCCTCTTCCCCCTCTTCCCCCTCTTCCCCCTCTTCCTCCTCTTCCTCCACTGAGCTATTGACGGGCAGCCGAGCAGCACCTGAGATTTCTCGCACCCCCATGCTCAGAGGAATAGGCCAGAAATCTTCGACTCCTGCTTGCGAGTCAGCCGTCGCGGCAGCAGCCATCAGGTCACTGATGTCTACATACTGGCCTTCAATTTCAGAGTTTGTTTGGTCAATGGAAAACTGGATGCCTGAAGAGAAGTGGTCCAGTCCATTAATCGTAGCGTATGGATAGCTCAGTATTGCCCGATACTCATCACCAACCTCGGTAGGGTTCCCGCCCCACGGCGCCATAGGAGAGGTTATCAGGTAGAAATGGCTGGCTGGCCGCTGCCAATACACCGTGGTGTCACCATCATCCCACGATAGTAATTCAGGGGCCTCCACCCAAAGCTGCATCAGTCCGCCGGGTTGATCTAGCTTGAGTATGCCTGTTTCCGGCTCAGCCTCAAACTGCCCCCAGCCCCCAATACTACCGACAAGCAACAGAAGCACACCTACCATGACAGTAAGAGCAGATCCCAGCCGGCTCAGTTTATTAGTATGAGTTCGGAGCACTTGAGCCCTCAGCTCCTTTCAGAACCGGAAGACTAATCTAAGGTAGTATGGTAAACGGACGGACTGCCTGTACAGTCTGACCGTCAGTAGCCCGCGCAGTAATGCGCGTCAAATACCGACCCGACGGTACCCTGGTACCTCGATCGCTGCGACCATCCCACAACACCATCTCTACTTCAGTCCCGCTGCTGCTGCGCTCGCCCAGCCGCTTGATAACCACGCCCGATATGTTGCAAATCTCGGTGCTCACCGTCGCCGGCTTCGACAGACTATAGGTAATGACGACTCCGCCGGAGGTGGGCATCGCTTGCGCGCTGATCCCAGTTAGAGTCAGAGAAGTGGCGCTGTCGTCATAGGCAACAATACGCAGGTGACGAACGCCGCCGTCCTCAGGGCTGATAAAGCTGTAACCACTGACAGTGCGCATATAGACCTGTTGTCCCCCGTCGAGATCCTCAAGCATAAACTTAACATCGGCAGGAACTACAGCATTCAAGCGCGGCCAGGTTAATTTGACAGGTGCATTGCTAAGTTCACAGAATACCTCAATATCCCAGCTCTGGGTACCCGGGGCAGCCGGCCGGATGTCTCGAGCATAGCGTCCAGCGTACTGATCCCAGTCACCTCTGGGCTGATAACACTGGACAACGCTACCTACCGAGGGCGGCTCGGTCACATCCAGGCCTGGATCATATCCCGACGTCGCTTGACTGCTCACGCCGATATAGTTGCTGGGATCGGCATCTCCTCCGGCTCTGGCAATAAGCTGCATCTGCCAGCCATCACCATCGGTAAAGGTCTCCGGGCTATTGGCTGATGTGGTCGCGGCTCCGCCCAGCAAGGGAGCCAACATAACCAAAGTGGTATCCTCCCAGACGTGTACCCAGTATCCCTTGAACGGTTCCAGCACCGCGGTATAGAGATTTGCGGGGAAGTCATAATAACCACTGCTGCCTGTACTCACAAACTCCCACAGTATCCCGTCGGTGACCCCGTCGGCAACTGCTTCAGAAACACTCTGAGTTTCACCATCGGTTACAAACTGTACGCTACCCCAGCCGAGAGTACCAAGGAAAGGACACCCAATCATATTCCAGCCTCGGGGCGGGACCAGTCCATAGGTCAAATCAATTTCGTAGGTCGTCACTACATCATCCAGGACAATACCAGGTTCCTGGACGACGGCGCCCTGCGGCAGGCGGATAAAGTAGCCCAGCCCGGCAGGCGGTGAGTCAACGATGGGATTACCGCCCATCGCATCAGGTGGGTTGAATGTTCCATAGTTGTCCGGATAGGTGCGATACTTGTTGGAGCTGCTGTCTTCGGGCCACCAGCGGTGCATCGCCACATCCCCGGGGTCGAGTCCAAATAGACTGTCAGGAGTGGGGAAATGGCCGGGATTGTAGGTATAGGGAAGCGAGAACAGATGCAGACCGGCATCAAAGCTCTTCTCTAAGATACGGAAATTCGCGACGGCCTCGGCCTCGTTGCTCTCATTATCCTCAGCACGAACGACTACCTGGTGCAAGGCGACCGTGAGCGTGGCATCGTAAGTCAGTTCTCCTGAATCATAGTCGAAGCCGACAATGGGTGTTCCATCAATTTCCAACTCTATGGTAGCTTCATTCACGCCGCTTTCCGAGTCGCTGATAGTGGCGAGAATGGTCACATCGGTAAGAAAGGTTGTCGAGTTATTGGGGGGATTGACTATGGTAATCTCGGGCGGTGCGATATCGCTCAGAGCAGTGACCATGTTGATTCGCCCGGTACCCAGCTTTCCGGCGTAAATCGGATTTAGCGCATCAACGTCCTCAGCGCCTTCTCTGATCTTCTGGATAAGTTCAGCCGGGGTCCGCCCCGGCACGTCAGCCAGCAACAAACCCGCCAACCCGGCTGCCAGTGGCGCCGAGAACGAAGTCCCTGAGCTCGTCCCGAAGTACTCGAGAAACTGCGTGAGGCCGTCGTTTTGGTAACGCGTGGAGTAGACATCTACACCCGGGGCACAGACATCAACGAAATTGGCTGACGAACCGTCGTAGTTAGAGAAGGTGGCGCGCTCGTCGTTTTCGTCGGTGGCAGCGACCCCAAGCACAAAGTTACTGATATAGGGATTGGGCCCATCATTACACACCGGCGACTCCCAGGTGGCCGGATCATCAGTGAACTCCACATCGGAGTTGCCGGCAGCGGCGATGACCAGTACACCATTGAAATAAGCATAGTTAATGGCAGGATCATAGGCTGCGGTATAGCCGCTACTCAGGCTCATATTGATTACGTCAGCGCCGTTGTCCACGGCGTAGTAGATAGCTTCTAGTACTGTGGAGACGGTACCGCCACCATCATCAGGAAAGACCTGAAGCATCATTATGCGCGCATTCCAGTCAACGCCAGCCACTCCATACGCGTTGTTGGTCATTGCCGCAGCCAATCCCGAGACGAAAGTGCCGTGGTTGACATTGTCGTCTACAAAGCCATTACCGTCGTCGTCTACCTCATTAGGTTCCGGCGCGATGTCATTGCTGCTGTTGACAAAGTCCCAGCCGTTGACATCATCAATGTACCCGTTACCGTCGTCGTCCAGACTATTGGCGGGCACCTCGCCCGCATTGACCCATAGCTTGGCACTCAAATCGGGGTGGTCCGTATCTATCCCAGAATCGATCACAGCTATGGTAACCGAAGCCGACCCGGTGGTGACATCCCACGCATCCATTGAGTCACACAGCGAATGATGGTACTGTTGAAGCAGATCGGGGTCGTTGGGCGTAAGAGCCGGATAGACGAGTCGGTCATAGGTGGCAAATTTCACTTCGGGCTGGGCCTGATAAACAGCAATAGCCTGCTCCAAATCAGTGCCTTCATCCAGTTCAATGACCATGATAGCGCCATCCGGCGACAGGCCACTGGCTTGACCTCCGGCCCGATTGACCAATGGCTGAACCTGCTGAGGTCCGACTGTAGGCCGCAATCCGACAATAATGCGATTTGCCACCGCTCGGGAGGGTTGGACGATGATTTGGCCGCCCGGCCCAATGGTAGTATAAGGCCGGCCCGGCACAACAATAGTAGGCAGCAAGTCAGCGCCGGCTACCCCCATTGTCAAAAGTAATAGCCCCCACACCAGCGCCAACAGCAGTACCCGGGTGCCGGAAAGCTGGCCGCCGCTGCTGGGTAAGCACCATCTACGCTTCGCAGTGGTTTGGTAGGCCTTTACTTTCGCGTTTTGATCGGAAGACACCAGGAATGTAACCATTAGTTTAGAAAACATTAGTTATGCTCTCCTGTTGCCCGGCAAGTCGGCATATGTTGCTGTTAAGTACCTGCTGGCAGATTCAGCTCCAATAAACGTCTATCTGGCCATCGCACTACCGAGCAAGGTAGTTGCAGCCAGTAATTCCCGCACTTGCTTGCTCAACCGCCGGGCTATGCAGGGCATGCAAATAGCAGCACAAGGCCGACTTCCAACTCCCCCATTGTTCACCTGTGCCACGGCGGCGATAAATATCAGGCCACCGGTCCAGACCCAGTGGAAAGAAAATAGCCAGGCCCAGATGGCGCAGACGCGTAGGCCCAAGCGAACCCTGCAGATAGCTGGCAACTACGGTACGCTCGACCGCTCGCACCACCTGATGTGTCTGCTGAGCGACTGCCCCACAGTCGCTATTACTGCTCATAGCCAGCATCAGTCCCCCCAGGTCCACAAGTTCCGAGTGGGACCCCCAACCTTCTGCCCGACTGCGCGCCAGGGTTATCTCTGGAATAATTGCCGGCATATGCGTGATCATCGCTGTCGCCAACGTATCTAATCGCTCCCCGACAGCGTCTATTGTGGATAGGTCCATGGCGACCACAGACATAGGCAGTTCGGGTTCGTCCTCCCACCTATTTTCCAGACTCGTGACGGCGTACTGCGCTAACAAGCGCCCAGAAGCGCGTGGGTGGGCAGCCAACCAGGAAAGAATTTCATTCCAGGGCAGTCCCGGGCTATACATAAGCCCCGGAGTTCCCACCAGGTAGTCAGCTACCTGTTTTAGCTGGGAGCCAACCTCGAAAGTGGCGCCAAAGCAACAGTCCAGAAAAACTACATCCAGCTTCCTGACACCAGAGCCTGCCAGTCCTTGCTTGATGGCCTCGCTCAGATCCTCAGCCGACAAAGCTAGCCGATACTGCTCCGGGATAGTCGTGCCAGCCGCGCCTTCGGGCTCCGTCAGAATCGGTGCTACCTGCCCATGACCGGCAATCACCAGCGCGTAGTGCTGTGCCACCACCTGGTCGGTGCCCCATTTTATAAGGTTCGCTAGGCGGGCCGGCTGCGAGACGACCGACAGCTCCTCAATCTGAGGTGAGCGTTGCCCTATTGCACTGTACAGGCAACGTCTGGCCCGGATTGTATTGCTTTGACCTCCAGTCCACTCAACTATCTCAGCGGCAACAATAACATCTTCATTTAGAGCCGCCTGTTGCAGGTATTGTTGATAGCTGTCCCCGAGCCCCTCCAGGTCGCCACCACTCTGCACATAGATGAGCACCGCCCATTGCGCCGGGCTTGCCGCCCCGATAACTTCAAGAGGGGCTACTGCCAACAACCCTATGCTCACAATCACACAACTTAGTTCTTTCCACCACCCCGAGGCTATTATCATAAATTATAGGGAAACAAACTATAATCGCCAATTTTTGCCGACTGGGACGACACTTTAGCGTTGCTGCTCGCCGAATCCTCGCCCGCGCTCGCCCCAGAATCCGCTGCGCGAGGTGGGTCTGCTGGGCCGGTCACTGGCCGCAGCACTGGGAGGAGGCGGCGGCGCGATGGTTGTGGTAAAACTCCACTTGTCACTGTAAATCCAGCCAGACAGATCCTGTCCACTGATCCGTGCAAGCGGTTGTGCCTCTCCGTGCTTGCGATTTACCACAACCCACCAGTACGTGGTCTCACCATTGAAGTTAAAAGAACTGGGGATAGTATGAGTCATCAGTGATGGGCCTGTCGATGGCAGTATAGGACTTTGGTAGACCAAATTGCCTGAGCTTATGTCGCCGTAGGGCGGGCCGTAGACCTGCACCTGATACTCATCGGCACCATCGGAGGGCATCCATTCGAAGGTCACATCCGTCGGATCAACTGTCCCGCTGGTATTGCTTGGTGAGATCAGTATGGCTGGCTCAAAGTAGGTGACGGGCCCGACCGCCCGGCTGGGTTCGCCGAGGGCCTCAGGTGGTTCAACGGTGAGTTCACCTTGTGCTGGCCCTACTTGCGCAGTTCCTGCGGTTTCTTCTTCCTCTTCACCCCCACCCCCCCCTATGGGCGGTTGCGGCATAATTGGGTCAACCACCCGTTGGACCTTGTAGTAATACGAAGAACCGACCATTAACGCCGGATCATCGTAGGTAAGTTCAACGCTACCGTCGGCTTGCGCGCCGCTGCGGTCAACATAGGTAAAACTGGTACTAAAGGTTTCGCCCGGCCTTGCGGCAGGGTCATCAGCATATGTGTCCAAACGCGCTTGGGAGGTTGCACCCACGATGTTATCCGGTTCGGCCAGAGGTTCCAACTCGCCGCGATAGAACAACCAGGCATGGACCTGGCTAGTCTCCGGAACGAAGCCGCGATCGGTGTTAACTCTGATGTAGGGTGTCCCACCTGCGCCCTCCTGGGCAATCTGCACGTCGGCGCTGGGGGGGCCAGTTGTCCCACTGCTAAGTCCGATAGCAAGCACACCCGCCAGCATGGCAAACGCCAAACCCAACCGCAGCGACTTGGTGATGTGTTGTTTGTGCTCCATCTGGCGGACGACGCTGCCTGGGGTATACAGCGCATATACCTTATCGCCGGTCTGCGGCCACTGGCTGCCGGCCAGCGCCTTGGCTTTGGAGAAGCGGGGTTCGGTATGGAAGACCTCAATTCTGCCCACGTCCCTGATCTCGACTTTCTCTAAATCCGGATTCCAGTCCGGCCGAACAATCAGCATCCTCTGCTTCCGGAAGACGCCTTCATTGAGACCAATGCTCAGCAAAATGGTCCCAAACTCATCTATCTGGAGCACGCTACCGCGCGCCACGTGCCGCCGAAGCATTTCTGTAACTGCTTCCTCGGCAGCCAGACGCAGCGCTTCGTTGGCTACGGTCTCATCCTGGCCTTGCCACCCTGGGATAGGCCGGGTTTCAACATCTACCATAGCTCCGTCAAATATAGCTTTTAAAGGAACGTCCATAACCTTGATCTCAAGCCGAACCCGGCATTGGCCTGTTCGGCTATTGACTTTCATTTCGTGGACAACACCGCTGACGACCTTGTCAACCCGCAGGTGATTACCCAAGCGTACCTGCTGACCATCCATCAACGGCGGCTTCAGGCCCATATCGGAAAGCGCCGCTTCCAGATCCCGCCGGGAGATAACCCTAAATTCACCAGAGCCGTCCAAAGCCAACGCCACGGCGTCGGTGACCTGCTCGGCGACTAGCAGTGACTCCGCGCCGGTGGCATCCTGAATAGGCAGCACTGCTGCCGAGGTTACCTCTGTGAAGGTCTGGCTGTAGGCAGAAGAAGGGAAACCGTAGGGAAAGGTTATCAGGACTGCGACAAATAGGGTTAAGGGCTTGACCACTGGCACGCGTCGTATCTGGTACATTAGCTGACTCTCCCTTTTAGCATATCTTGCCGTCGGTTGCTACTGGGCGCTAGCCTAATGCGATCAATTGTCTAAATGTCCAGAGGCGGCTGCTTCCAGGCTTGTGCTTCGGCGAACTGCCTCCGGCATCAGTAATTCCATTACTGCTTGCCACTGTCGTAGTGGCATTCGCATCCTCCCCAATCGGTCACGAACACACTTTATATTATAGCACATAACAAGCATTGACACAAGTCAACGCCCCTGATCAAGCCTCTATTCTGCAGTTCACACCCACATTACGGCCACACAATCTGCCAGCAAACGCCCTATCCCGACTCCCCCGTGCACAGGCTCACCACATCACGGACGCCCGGCACCAGCTACTCGGAACAGATGATCCGTGTCCCGGGCAGCTCGGGGTTAAAGCCACTGCGAATCCAAATATCAATCCCGCAGCCCAGCGCGTACTCCACTGCTTCCTGCTGGATAACCTGGGGGAATTCCGGCCACTGGAACAGCTCCCGACCGTCTACTTCCTCGATCTTCTGCGCATCATCATAGACCGATGGGGGCCGGTCGTAGATGCCATCCACGTTGCTATACATAATAGCTTCGGACTGGTCCAGGACATGAGCCAGGGCCACAGCAGTTAGGTTCGAGCCACCTCGCCCTAGAACGGAAACTTCATTGCGCCCGGTCTCCGAATCCCGGTAATAGCCTTGAAAGCCAGCGACGACTGGCACAATTCCCTCTCCGATAAGGTGACGCAGATATCCTTCATCCACTGATTGAATCAACGCCCCCACTGCCCCGCCTTTAGTCCGTATGCCCGCCTCCCGGCCAGTCATCGAGTAGGCGGTGCAATCCAGGGCCTCCAGCATCATAGCCAGAGAAGAGTTGGCCCGCAGCTCACCGCTCATCAGCAAGCGTGCATACTCCCGATCCACCGGCTCAGGAGCGATATAGGTGCTCAATTGGTCAAGCTTGTCGGTGACCCAATCAAAGGCTGATACTACTATCGCCGGCACGATCCCCTCGGCGCGCAGAGGCAAAATAAAGTCCTCCGCGATTTCGCGGAGGCGAATGGCTCGGGCTTCATTGCGTTTCTGCTCAACGAGCCGATATATCTCATTAGCGGTCGCAAGCTTGTGGCACTGCTCTACTACGTTACTCTCATCCGGGCCAAACCTCTGATGACCCTGTAGCACTCTGCCCCCAAACTTTAGTACCGGTATTCGAGTAGACATAGTTCCTTGAATGCACCAACAGCCATACAATAATGTTATGGATAAAGCCTAATGAGACAAGTAGCACAGCCCTCCAGCCCGCTATCCTTTGACTAACTACCCCAATTGACGGTCAAAAACTTCAGCAAAATGTAACTGTTGCTGTAATTATACCCATCCCAGACTATCTGTCAACATCTCTCTACAATTATTTTCACAGATATATTCAAGTATAGATAACTTATGCCTGCAATAAGACACGTGTTAAGTTAACAACCCAACCCAGTAGAATAATCAATAGGATGACTCGACCGGCGCGCTGACCCCGCAGCCATCGAGGCAGAGCTGGACGGTTGCGTACCAACCCCACCCCACCGGCCAGCAGTACCCCGCACGTGATTACGTAAGCCGCCGGACTCAGCACGTGAATCCCAAAGGCGGCTGCCCATTCCCCCCGGGCCAGCAGCGCGAAGGCCGTGGTCATACCACAGAACGGACACGGCAGGCCTGTCGCCCAGCGAAAAATACAGGGCAGCAGGAATATCTGCTCGTGGGTGCCATAGCCGGTGGGGTCGGGCAACAGCAGATGCGCCGCTACCAGAATCGCAGCGGCACCGGCCATCATTAACAGGGCATCCACTCGCGCCGGCGACAATATGCATCTGCCCAGAGCATCGGTCGCCGGCAGCGGTCGCTCGTAGCCACCGCGAGAGTCTGATGTCACTGCCTCTTCTGCCATTAGTCAGCTTCTCAAAAGCGATGAGCAGCCCTGCGGGTATTGTGATGGTGCCGGGGGCGGGAGTTGAACCCGCACGCCTTATTCAGGCCCAGGATTTTAAGTCCCGTGCGTCTACCAATTCCGCCACCCCGGCACTAGCGGTAATATTAGCACATCCCCGTGTGCCTGTCCACGAGTTCGCAACTTTGGCCCGACACCGTCAGAGCCCCGGAAACTCGTTGACCATGCATTAGGAACAGTGGCGCCTACCATCCGCTTGAACGAATCATCAAGTGTTACTGGTCGCGTTGCTAAGATCGGACAAATGAACACCTTCTCCTTGCTGCTTTCTTCGCCCTTGCCTTCTTGAAGCATTGTGACCCTCCTCCTTCTCTATAACGCTCTGTGGGTCTATATATTCTCGCCTGCTTGACGGTCATGCCGCCCCGTCAACCAATTTTCCAAACGCTGCTTGAGCAATAGCATTATCGCGTAAAGCCACCTTGCCCGGGTTTTCCATGACCAGGGAAGCTCGCGCAGGATATGCGCAAACTCCCGCCGCGCCTTTTCGAGCTTGCCACCAGCCAGGTACATCTTGCCCGCCTTGTAGTGCTCCCGCAGCGGACCGTAGTCCAAAGGACCTAGTTCTTGCTTCACCCGGGCAAGCTGCCTCTCAAGCTCTGCCTGTCGGTCGAACTCAATCCCCTTCTGCTTTGCCCGGAACTGCGCTTGCGCTGTGCGGGCCATGGCCTTTTGCTCGTGCGTGTTACGAGTCGTGATCTGCCCCGCGCGGTGGCGGATCATAACCAGAGGCTCGGGCACAAATCCGATGCGCGAGCAGGCACTTACTCTGAGGATCAGGTCAAAGTCGCCGGCGTACCGGAAGAACTCGTCATAGCCGTTGACCTGTCTTAACACAGACATACGTATCATATAAGATGAGTGAAAGAAGGGCATCCGACATTGCTCGAAAACACGGCGGTGGGCGCCAGCATCGTCCCGAGGCTTTTTCGGGTGGGGGTGGCCGGCGATCGTGCTCTCCTCGTCTATTGACCACGATGTGCCCCCCACCAGCCCTATCTCAGGCCTCTGGCGTAGCGCAGCAACACTCAGCGCAAATCGCTCGGGCAGGGCAACATCATCGTTATCAAGGATGGCGGCGAATTCGCCTCTGGCAGTAGCAATCCCCCGGTTGCGCGACGCGGCCCCACCGACGTTGCGTTCATTTCGCAGGAGCCGAATGCGCGCGTCCCCATTCGCAAATTCCTGGACAATCTCAGCCGTGCGGTCGGTTGAGGCATCATCCACCACAATCAGCTCCCAATTCTGATAGGTCTGCGCCAATACGGATTCCACTGCCTCCCCGACATAGGCCTGACAATTGTAGGCGGCCATGATGACGCTGACCAAGCCAGGGATGCAGTCAGCGCCTGACATACCGCTGTCCGATTGCTGTTGCGCGTCAATGTGCTGTGGCGGCAACTTCGTTATGTGCACACCACCCCCACCGCCACAATTGTCAGCCACAGCCACTTCTTGGTCATTGTAAGCCCTCCCTCGTAAAGTTATCGGCGCACTTACCAGCCGCCTGCTTGCCGGTCAGCCGCGCTTGATATGGTATGGTATTGCTTGTTGTCATTTCCGCTTTGGTGATAGCCACAGAACAATAGCACCCACGCCCCAGCACAGGGGGATGAACACCAGTATAATGGCTACCACTAATATAACACCGACAACGAAGGGCAAGAGATAACTAATGGCGCATATAATGGCTGCGCTGATGAGCAATAATAGCAGGATGACCAGAGCGCCCGTGAGAATACGTTTCATTGCGCTGCCTCCAACTGCGTAATTGTCGCACCTCGCCCGCCGGCTTGCCAGTCAGCTCAAGGTCTGACGTGGGCTACTCCTTGCTCTTCAGTGGGTGCTCGTCTGAACCTGCGGGCTATGTCACTTTTTAGCTGGTCGTGGAACGACTTACCCCACAGGTAGCGGTCCTTGTCGCGGAGCGACAGGCCGTTGGGAGTTTCCTGCTTCACGGCGCACATAAAGTCCTGGTAGCCCTCCCAGAGATTGTCAAAGTTCGTCAGGTTCTTCAGCCTGGAGAAGTTACCATATTCTGTCAGTTGACCACATACCCTCGTGTCGTAGATCGTAAATTCTTCGGGGTAGAGCACTGTGAGAATAGCGGACCCCATCGCCAAGCTGAAGCCCCAGGGCTCCCGCGAGCAGACATATCTCAGACGCTCGCGCGCGTTAGGCTGGCTCGCAATGCCTTCAGTGAGTTGCTGGGCGGCCTGCTCGAGGTCGTTGGTCCCGCTCTGCCCAATGAGCCGCCGCGCAAAGTAGGACTTAGAGCGGTTGGACTTCCAGACCACGATGGAGAAGAGGTCAAACGCATCCAGAAAGCCCCGCTCATGGAAGTCGTCCTTCACCTTGCCGAAGAGATAGCCTTCGAGATCATAGTACTCGCGGTAGTCCGTAAGCGTCCTCATTGTCTGGTCTCCCTTTGCTTTCGCCGTCACACAGGGCGCTAGTGCGCCTCCTACGGCTGTGGGCCGCACAGCATCGTCATCTCCGTCTTAGTAAGTCCGTGTGCTACACGCACCATATCCCAGCGAAGTCGGTTTTCCTGCTCTTGGCGCTTGGCTTTTTGCTCCCCTTCCCACTGTCCCCAGCGGAGCGCTTTACTGTACTCGCTCGGTGTCATATCCCTGTCTACATATACTGTTTGATTAACTGACGTTACTGGTCTTGCCTCTTCTCGTATCTGCTCTATCTCTTCCGCAGAAAGCCTTGTTGTCAACTGCTGCGTTATCTCTCGCCGGAATGCTTCTTGCTCTCGTTGCTCCCTGCCCCCCAACCAGGTGGTTATCGCGAGTATCCAGACGGTTACTCCAACGCTTATACCCAGTAGCAGCAAAACTCTACGCATAGAACACCGCTTGATGGCTGCCGTCAACTCCCTCCACTGCTGGCGCAATTCATGACTGACAACTGGTTGTGTTCTGCGCCTGCGCCGTTCCCGCCGCTCTTGTCGCCACGCCTCAATGCGCCCCATCTGCTCATCACGGCCCTCCATTTTGTGCTCATCGCTCATATCCTATGCTCCCTCTTCTCTAACT
>JALGTD010000278.1 GCA_029821515.1 Candidatus Zipacnadia bacterium
ATAAGTCGTTTGTCTCATAGATGTGATCTCTCTGCCGGTCCAGAGCAATATCCATGGGCGTAGTGATGCCGGTGGCAGCTCCCGAAATGACGTTGAGCGGGGCAGTGTTGCCGTTAATAGTGTCTACGTTGTCAAACACCAGGATGGCGCTGGTATTGCGGTTAGCCACATAGAGCCGGTCCCGACTCCGGTCAAGCTCAATGCCATAAGCATTGTTAAGCTGGGTAGTTGCCCCACTGATGTTGCGATTGACTACAACCGCTCCATCCTGCGTGCTGGCATTGTTCAGCACCCATATCTCGTCGCCCCAGTTGGCGCACACATAAAGACGGTCATTAGTCTGGTCAATAGCAATGTCACGGGATACTGTCACTCCTGTGATGGTTCGGTCGGGAGCAACGTCGCCATCTATCGTTGCGGCATTGTCCCAGACAAGAATCTTTGACTGGGAGGGTTCCACCACGTACAGAACATCACGATCCGTGTCCACAGCTATTGCTATGGGGCCTGCGATTGGTACACTATCCCCCTGCAACTTGCGACCAGGCGCAACATTTCCGTCCACGCTGGTGGCCGGGCTGAATATCCAGATGGCATCATTACCACTATCAACCAGATACAGGTCGTTATCCGCTTCTGCAACGTGATTGCCGACATATGATAGAGTGTGAAAGTGAGCGCTCTTCAGGTACCGGTCGGGCGTGCTGTTCCCGCTGAGAGCACTGGCCATCTCAAAGATGGCCACCGCCACAACATCCCCGGGCCAGTAACCAGACTGTCAGGGCCGCCGCATCCTGCCATAATAATGCTAACTACTGTAATGCACACTACCAGCGTCCAACCAGCTATTCTTGTCATCTTTCCTTCCTCCTATCGTAAGTTGTGCCGGCTTGGGGCCCGCTATCAGCGAACTTGCGCAAAGTATGCTACAGTAACCAGTTTTTGTCAATGTGGCGCTGGCTAGCTGTTGACCAGTTCGGTAATCTGCAGCAGCCGCTGGAAGTTGGCGGTCGCCGGCGTGGTATCGGCGATGCTCAGGATGAGGTGACTGCTGCCACGGGCCAGGTCTATTGCCTCGTCAACGATGCGGCCAAACTCGGTCTCGCTCATACTGCTGTCGCAGACGGCCACCGATGGTATCCCGCCCCAGATGGTCACTCCCGGCAGCCCCGTAATTGCCTCGGCCAGCGTCAGCTTGGTCATCGGCGCCGGGCAGACCGAGTCGGCAATATCAAAGTTGCAACGGCGGTACAGCGCCAGCAGCCCCTCGTTCTCCCCGTCGGTATGGGTCAGCAGCAGCTTGCCCTGTTCGTGGGCAACCTCGCCGGCCCGCACCAGCCACGGTAGGAAGTGCTCATCAAAGAACGGGGGGTAGGTGATAGTCTCATCGTAGTTTGCGCCCATGAATATGACCTCAGCGTTGCTTTCGGTAAGCGCGGCGACCATCTGCTCGAACCACGGCGTCATACTCTCGGCCAGCGCGGCCAGGCGGTCAGGGTAGTCGTGCATCTCCAGGAAGAAGTCCGTCATCGTCATCAGTTCGCGCATAATGTGGTGAATCGGCGAGGCCGACAGGGAGCCAAATGCCACTGCTACTCCGGCATCGCCCACCTCCTCCTGCCACTGCAGGTACCGGGTCTCGTCGGGGATTATCTCCAGGTGGGAGAAGATATGGGCAAGCACCCGGCAGTCGTCGGCGTCCTTAAGCGCGTGTTCCTCAATCCAGGGAATGGAGGCGCCGGCGGCGCGCATCTCGGGCGTGTAGCGAACGGTACAGGACACCGAGCCGGCAGGCGTGTGATAGACTACCCGGGTGCGATTGTCCTCCCGGGTCACCTCCCGCTCAACATCGTGCAGGACTGTGGTAAAGGGCATCTCCTTGAGCCGGTATATGCCCAGCCCCTGGTCCACAGTGTCGTCGGGCGAGTCCACGTTCAGGAAGTCAGGGACGACCGCGTGGTAGCCGACGCCCAGCCCGTCAGTAATCTGCCGTAGCGTCGCGTCCTCAAAACCTTCCGGCAGCGTCCCCGCTCGCCGGTGGGCGTTGTACCACAGGTCCAGCCTTGGGATCCAGGGAATCCGATCAGGAACCTCTCCGCGACATGCTGCCAAAATCCGCTCTTTGTGAGTCATTGCTGCCTCCTGTTGCTGGGTAATTCCCTCAACTCTTGGGCGCAGGTTACTCCGGCAGGAAGGGGAAATAGGTCCGAATCTCTTCCTCGGGAATGCTACGACCGTACTCCGAGATCATGATGGCCTCGGCCGTGCGAATCTGACCGCCGTGCTCGGTTCCGTACCACCTAATCACGCAATCGCGGCACTGGTCAGCGACGTGACCAAATCGTTTCCGCATGCGCTCGGCCAGCCACGCGCGGCGCTCTTCGTCGCTCTCTGGCACTTTGCTCTCCGCCACCCAATCGAGCTGTTTCTCGGCGTCGTCGGCCACCTCGCTTTCGCGAGCCAGCCACTCGTAGACCTGTGATTCGTGGCAGTGCATCATATCCACCTTGCGGCTGAAGACCTCGTCGGTGTCAATCGCCACAGTGGGCACAAATGGGGTCGGTTCGGTGAATGTATCGTGCGTATAGCCGAGGACCGGTGCATTTACTAGGCTTGGCGTCAGTGGCACGAAGTTGGGCACGGTGACCTGGAACATAGCATCCTGGACCAGCACGCCGGTTGCCCGGTGATCAGGGTGGTAATCATTGGGGCGATGGCAGATGACCAGATCAGGCTCAAACTCGCGGATGATGCGGACGACTATCTTGCGCGTGGGGACATCCGGCTCCAGTTCGCCGTTGTGTATGTCAACGATCTCGTATTCGAGGTCGGCAATCGCTGCGGAGGCCTGGGCTTCAGCATAGCGACGCCGGGCCAGCGGGCCGCCGCCCATCTGGTGGTGACCGGTATCGCCATTGGTCAGCGAGACAAATTTGACCTCATGGCCCAGGTCGCGCCACATCAGCGTCATCCCTCCGCAATGAAAATCACAATCATCCGGGTGTGCTCCGATGCACAACACTCGCAGTTGCTTGGCCATACTAATTATCACTCCTTTGCGGCAGCGTAGCGGCCCGGCGGCCGCCCTTTATCGTATCATG